>JACRMK010000039.1 GCA_016235055.1 Chloroflexota bacterium
CGGGGAGGTGCGCGGCGGCTGCGCCGCCGCGCACCTCCCCTTAGAAAGTCGCCCCCTCCCAACAAAGTTGGGAGGGGGTCGGGGGGAGGGCAACGCCGCTTACTTGTCGAGCCAGCGTGCGTGACAAGCACCAGAGGGCCAAGTTCATGGCAAGCCGGCATTGGACAGTACGCGTCCAAAGCCAAATTGAGAATTGCTGCGGTCAATCGATGATTCGTGCATCGATTTGCCCGCATGGTATAATCCTAGATAATACCGGATCAAGGATGAATGGGGATGCAAGTCAATTTCGGGCTGTTGTTGCAGATTATGATCGCGCTGATTGGCGCGTATATCGTCGCGTTTACGGCGGCGCTGATCATCTGGACCTTCCGCGATATTCGCTCGCGTTCGCGCGACATCTTCGCGCAACTGCTGGCGACGCTCATGGTGGCGATCTTCAACCTGCCGGGGCTGTTCCTGTATTACATCCTGCGGCCGAAAGAGACGCTGGCCGATGCGTACGAGCGCGAACTGGCCGAAGAAGCGCTGCTGCAGGACATCGAGGAGAAGCAGGCGTGCCCGTCGTGCCACCACGTCATCATGCCGGACTACCAGGTCTGCCCGCACTGCCACACCCGCCTGAAGAAAGAGTGCCAGAACTGCAAGAAGCTGCTGCATCTGAAGTGGAACCTGTGCCCGTACTGCGGCCACGTGCCGAGCGAACTGGCGATCTCGACGCCGACGACCAGCACGAAGCTGGCGCCGCCCGAACCGCTGACGATCGAGCGCGGCGCGTAACGAGATAAAACACGCGGGGCCGGTGATGAACCGGCCCCGTTTTGAATACTGCGACCATGCAGGTGACGGCGCATGGAGGGTGATCAATGGATCTGGTCAATGTAACAGTTACGTTGCCCCGTGATGTGTTCTCGGCGCTACGGCAAGACCCAGACCATTTTGTGGCCGAAATGCGGTTGGCCGCGGCCGTGAAATGGTACGAAATGCGCTTGGTATCCCAGGCGAAAGCCGCCGAGATCGCGGGATTGCCTCGCGCCGGTTTCATCGATGCGTTGGGGCGTTTCAGCGTAACGCCGTTCCAGTACGATGCCGATGATATCATCGAGGAAGTCCGCATTGAGTGAGGACTGGGTTGTCAATTCGTCGCCCTTGATTGCGCTCGCACGAATCGGGCAGACGCGCCTATTAGGCCAACTTGCCCGGAAGGCCATCATTCCGCGCGCTGTGGCACGGGAGATCGAGGCAGGCGCAACCGACGACCCGGCGCGACTGGCGCTGGCAGCCGGCGAGCTTGAAATCGTGGAGTCCCCGCCACTGGAGCCTGAACTGATAGCGTGGGACCTGGGCGCGGGCGAAACCGCTGTGCTGGCGCTAGCTCTGCAAGACCAGCGATGGACGGCGATCATTGATGATGCTCAAGCGCGGCGCTGTGCGCGCAGCCTGTCGGTGCCGGTCAAAGGCACACTCGCGGTGATCATTCTGGCCAAACAGCGCGGATTCATCACATCCGCTGCCGCACTTTTGCGGGAACTGCGCCGCGCGGGCTTTCGGCTCGATGACAGAACAATACGCCAGGCGTTGGCCCACACTACTGGCGAGTCGTGGGATGATTAATGGAACGCGTTATGCGATGCAGGGGCCGATGATGAACCGACCCCGTTTCGTTTTGCCTGAAATCACGCTCGCCGCGTTCAACTACATATCCCGCGCAGCCGCCTGCGCCAAATCCCATAAACGGCGATATTCCGCGCGGACGCTGGCGTCCAGCCGCTCGTCGAAATCCGCAGGTAGCTGCAGCGCCTCGATCAGACGCTGCACGTCGCCCAGGTCGCGCAGTGCGCGGTGCGGTGCGGAGAGCCCCGAAGCCAGTTTCAGCTCAATCAGCTTCTCCAGCTCGATCAACCGGATGCCATCGCGCTCCAGGCTGGCATCCGATGGTCGCGGGAACACAACCGGTTTGGGCTTGCCGTCGCCCGGATACTCGCCAGTCGTCACAATTTCGATCTTGACGCCCGTCGCGGTATCACGAAATGCCCTGGTAGCGCCTGGAAACGCGGGACGATAGCCGCGCCCGACGAGCCGTTCGTTGAAGGCCGCCAGCGCCTCGCGGGTGAGCAGCACGTCGACATCCTCGGTAAAACGGCGCACACCATGGGCAACCAGCGCCATCCCACCAATCAGCGCATATTCGATACCTTCCTCGCGCAGGCGCAAGGCCAACTGCCGGAGCGTGACGTAAATTGCGCCCTCTTGCATGAAGAATTCACTCCCTTCACGGAAGTCTTCCCAGATCGAGCGTTTTTGCGCCTGCGCGGCAGGCAACGGAACAACAGTGCTCATGCGGTTATTATAACGCCAATGGCAGGCGTACCCGCTCGCCGTCGTTCGCGGCGCTGCGGTACACCGCCTCGACCAGTTCGATCGCGCGGTAGCCGTCGTCCGCGTTGACGGCGGGCGGCGTGCCGTTCAGGATCGAATCCACGAACAGGCGATCCTCCTCGAGGTAACCCCATTTCTGCGGCAGCGGCAGTTGGTAGAAGTCGTGCGTGATTACGTCTTCGGCCAGCCGCACCGAATGCGTCACCTTCTCCATCTCCTGCGTCACGATCTGCGCGTGCGCGCCGTAGAGCTCGATCATCTCGAACGGGAACGCCCAGGTCGTGTGCGCGCACGAGGCGAACGTCGCAAATTGCCCGCCGGCGAACGAGAGCAGCATCGTGAAGTTGTCGATCTCGCCATAGACGCGCGCCGCGCCGCGGCACTCGATCTCCGTGATCTCGCCGATCAGCCAGCGCGCCATGTCGAGCAGGTGCACGGTCGTCTCATACAGGAAGCCGCCCGTCACCGCTTTGTCCCCGACCCACGGCGGGTTCTGCAGTTCGCCACGATTCATTTTGATGTGCGCCGAAGTCACCGTGAAGCCCTGCGCCAGCGCGCGCTTGCAGTACTGGTAGACCGGCGCGAAGCGGCGGTTGTGCCCGACCTGATAGATGCCCTTGGCCTTCTGCGCCGCCGCGCGGATCTGGCGCGCATCGGGCAGGGTCGTCGCCATCGGCTTTTCGCTGAAGACGTGCAGGCCCGCGTCCAGCGCGGCCAGCACCGCCTCGGTGTGCATGGTGTTTGGCGTCGTCACATAGACGGCGTCCACCCCCGCGCCAAGCAGTTCGCGCGCCGAACTGAAGGCGCGCGCCTGCGCGCTGTGCGCCAGCGCATCCGCTTTCTCGCGCGCGGCGTCGGCCACCGCCACGATCTTAACGCGCGGGTCGGCGGCCAGCAGCTTCGCGTGGGTGCCGCCCATATAGCCGCACCCGATAATCCCGATGTTGAGAGTCATATCGCTCCTATAACGGTGGTTCGTCGCCGCCATCGTCGTCCGGCGGCTCGCTGTCCGCAGGCCGGTGAAGGCGCGCCCATTCAATGTAGTCCGCAATCGCCGGCTCCATGCCGACGTCGTGCCGGGCCTGCTCCGACATGAACCATTTGTGCTCCAGCACCTCGCAGTACAGTTCCGGCACGTCGCTATGACTGTCGATCAGCGGCGCCAGCTTGCGCACCGTCGGGCTGTAGACCTCCTCCAGCCAGCGGTATGCGGCGTTGCTCAGCGGCACGCTGCGGTTCAACTCGCGCTGCAGCGATGCGCGGTATTCATAGATGTCGTTGAGGATGTGCTTGGCTTGCACATCGGTTGCGCGGATGGCGGTCAGCCTGTGCAACTGGCGCGCATGGTAGTTGCGGTCGGCGACGATCGCGCGCAGCTTGAGCTGGCTGCCGTCGGCGGTCGGCAGCAGTTCGATCTCGTCCACCCAGAAGCCGAGGTTGTTCAGCGCGCGCACTCGTTCGCGGATGCGGTAGCGTTCCGTCGGCGCGATCACTTCCTCGCGCGTGATCTCCTTCCATAACTGCTCGTAGCGCTGGATGATCCGCCGGCCGGTATCATACACGTCGAGATCCTCGGCGCGCTCCATCAGCGCGGCGAGATCGCCCAGTTCGCCGCTGACGTTCTCTTCCATGATCATCAAATCGGTCTGACGCTGGCCCTTGGAGAGCGTCTCGTGCATCTCGGAGGTTTCGGCGTCCACGACGTACGCTTGCAGCGCGTCGGCGTCGCGGCGGAAGAGCGTGTTGGAGAGCGAGCAGTCGCCCCAATAGAAGCCGGCCAGGTGCAGGCGCACCAGCAGCCCGGCGATAGTGCCGAGCAGGCGGTTGCGGTAACGCGCCAGGCCGGGGCGCATGAACAGCAGGCGGTACGGCAGCGAGCCATCGAGGTAGCGCGTGATCAGCACGCTGGCCGCTTCGCCGTCCTCGGTGTGGCGCACGTGGGCGTGGCCGACGGGGCTGACGACCGGCAGGCGCGCCGACTCCATCGCGCGCAGCGTCTGGTACTCGCGCTCGGCGATGTCAGGCGGCAGTTCCTTGACGGCGTAGATCGCATCGTCGTAGTTCACGAAGACGACCTCATGCCGCGAGATGCCGCGCTGGACCTGCACCAGCCGCGCGGTGTACGCCGGCCATTCGGCCAGCGGCGCGTGCCACGGCAGGTCGAGGAAGTCGGGCGCACCGGGCCGCACCCGCAGGTCGAGCAGCGCAGAAGGCGCGGAGTTGGTCATGGGAGTATTGTAGCGCAGGGGACGGGTTTCAGGGAACAGGGATCGGGGCTCAGGGAACAGGCAGAAGCGTTCGGAACACGAACAACTCGAAAACACACAAGACCCGCGAAAGAGCATGTTCCATTCGCGGGGTTTGCATTGTGTGGCAGGAGGCCCGAACTGCACCCTTCGACAGGCTCAGGGTGCGTATCGCCCCGACCAAAGCGAGCCATGAGAGATCTCTGCCCCTGAGCCCCGATCCCTGATCCCTGCTCCCCGATCCCTGTCGCTACTTCCACACCTGCTCGAACACCCGCATAAAGTTCTCGCCCAGGATGCCGCGCACGTCGCGCTCGCTGTAGCCGCGCTTCTGCAGGCGCGCGATCACGTTCACGATCTCCGGATACGCGCTGAAGCCGCGCACCGCGCGCAGCGGCGAGCGCACGTTCGAGGTGACGTAGGTCTGGTACTCGTCCCACACGCCGCCGAAGTAGTCCGGCGCACCCCATGGATCGTGTTTGTGGTCGGGGTAGGTGCCGAGGCTGCTGTCGGTGCCGATGCCGATGTGGTCGCTGTTGCCGAGCAGTTGCGCGATGTAGTCGATCGCCCCGACGAAGTCGTCAACCGTCGGGCGCGTACGGCTGCCGGCCTTCATCACCAGCGGGCCCCACGACACCGCGCCGATCACGCCGCCCTTGGCGGCGCACGCCTTGATCTGCTCGTCATCGATGTTGCGCGCATTGTCCACGATGCCGCGCGGGTTGCTGTGGCTGAACACGCACGGCAGGTGGCTGCGCTCGATCATCTCCAGGCTGGAGCGGCGGCCGATATGCGTGCCGTCGAGCAGCAGCCCGACGCGGTTGCACTCGTCCACCACCAACTCGCCGAACTTCGTCAGGCCGCTGTCGGCGCGGTCGAGCGCGCCGCCGCAGATCAGGTTCGACGCGTTGTAGGCCGGCAGCATCATGCGCAGGCCGAGCCGGTAGAACGCCTCGACGCGGTGCAGCTTGTTGCCGATGAAGTCGCCGTCCTGCGCGGCGAGGATGATCGCCGCCTTGCCCTCGGCTTTGGCGCGGCGAATGTCGGCGGCGCTGGTGGCGATCAGCACGTTGGCGTTCTGGCGCGCCAGCAGGTGGAAATACATCAGCCCTTCCAGCGCCACGTCGACCGTGACGTTGGGGTCCCACGCCGTGGCGGCATAGGCGGTGACGCCGTGCCGGTGCGCGTTGGGCGTGTCGGCATCGGGCCACCACTGCATGCAGGTATCCACGAACAGGTACGGGATGTCCTGCTCGAGAAGCGGGTGAAAGCCTTTGTTCGGTCGTTCGGGTTGCTCGGTGGTCATCGTTGGCTCCTGTGTAGTGCGGCCGGGCGTCAGCGGTCGAGGCCGAGCAGGCCGAGCGCGTCGCGGTGGATGATCTTTTCGATCTCGTCCTCCGGCACGCGCGGCAGCTTCGTCCCCTCGAGGATCTCGTTGACGCGGCGCGTGCCGTCAATCGTCTCCTGCGGCAGGGCGATCGGGTAGTCGCTGCCGAACAGCAGCTTGGGCAGCACGCTCCATTCCGTCGCCAGCCGCAATGCATTATACATCGACCAGGGGCGGAAGAATTGCGCCGAGATGTCGGCGTAGACGTTGGGGTGCTTGCGGATCACGACGATCGTGTCGATCTGCCATGGGTGGCCGATGTGCGCCATGACGATCTTCAGCTTCGGGAAGGCGATGGCGATGCGGTCGACGTACAGCGGGTACGCCTCTTCGAGCGGCGCGAACTGCACCGGCGAGGTGCCCATGTGGAACAGGATCGGCAGGCCCAACTGCTCGGCTTTGCGGTACACGGCGAACGCGTTCGCGCCGAGCAGTTTGCCGCGCTGGTAGTTCAGGCCGAGCTTGAGGCCGCGCAGTCCCAGTTCGCGCTGGCAGCGCTCGATCTCGTTGAGCGCGTTGGGGTCGTCGGGATGCACGGAACCGAAGCCGATCACACGGCCATCGTGCTCGCGCGCGAACTCCGCGACCGCGTTGTTGACCTCGACCGCCGGGCCGAAGATGTCGTACTGCCCCTTCAGGTCGTCCGGCGTCGCGGGGTAGGTCGCGATGCTGAACGCCAGCGCGTAATCCACAACCGACAGCTCTTGCTGCTCGTACTCCGCCCACGTGCTCGGCAGGCTGACCGCCTTATCGGGGCGCCAGGGCGGCGCTTCAGCGGTGTCCGGTTTGCCTTCACGCGAGCGCGGCGGGTGCGTATGGACGTCGATGATCATGGTTCCCCCGATGCAGGTAGGGGCGAAGCATTCGCAAGCATTGCGGTTTTTGCCGGAAGCCAATCGCCGCGAATGCTTCGCCCCTATGGATAATCATTCACGAAACCACCGGCAGCATGATGCGCGACGGGCGCGCGGCATCGTGAAAGACCGTGTTGTATGCCGTCTGCGGTGTCGCCGATGCGGCGTTGTTCAGCGCGCCGTCGTTCAGGTTGCGGTCGAAACGCGGGAAGCTGCTGGACGTGACCGCCACGCGAATGCGATGGCCCGCCTTGAACGTGTTGGCCGTCGCCCACAGGTCGACGGTCAGTTCGTGCACCTGGTTCGGCTCCAGCAGTTGCGGCTCCGTCGCCGAGCGGGCGAAGCGGGCGCGCAGGATGCCGTCGCACAACAGGCGCGAGCAGCCGTCGGGGTGCACATCGGTCAGCCGCACGACCCAGTCGGTGTCCGGCGCAGTCGACATGCCGTGCAGGATGCACTTCACGTCGCCGATAATCGTCAGGTCCGCGCTCAGCGGTTCGCTCGTGTAGACCAGACAGCGCGACTCGATCGGCCGCTGGTCAAAGGAGCCGCCGGGGAGGCCGAGCGTGTTGCCGCCGCGCGTCGGCACCGGGTCGAGCGGGTCGTAAACGTATCCGTCGGCGTGCTCCGCGCCGGATGGCGCGTCCGGCGTCAACTGCCCGCCGTCGCGCAGGTGCCACGCCGCATCATGAGCGCCTGGCACCGGATATTCGTCGAAGCCGCGCCAACGGTTCTCGCCCATCACGAACAACTGCACCGGTTGCTCGCCCGGCACGCCGTTCGGCGCGCCTTTCAACCAGTGGTCGAACCACGGCAAGCGAATGGCGTTGTAATCGCGGGTCGAATCCGCGCCGAAATCGATCTCGCCCTGCGTCCCGGTCGCCATGTTCCACGGCCCGTGAATCCACGGGCCCACCAGCAGGCGCTGGGCGGCGCGCGCGGCGGGCGTGCGCGCCTTCTGCCGCGTGCCGACGTAGTTCTTCAGCGTGCCGGCGAGAAAGATGTCGAACCAGCCGCCGAGGTGCACGATCGGCGTCTCGATCTCCTGGAACTTCTGGTCGATGTTCCACGGCCACCAGAACGGCCCATCCGCCGGATTGGCGAGGTAGTCGTTGTACCAGTCGTCCAGCCCGGCGACAAGCGGGTTGGGGTACAGCGGTAGATGGCCGTACCACTGTGCGATATCGGCCAGCGCGCCTTCCACCTGCCCGCGGCGCGCGGCGCGCTCTTCGTCGGGCGCGCCGGCGGCCAATCCATCCTTCGTGCGCGCCAGCGTCCACGAGAGCATGAAGCCGAGCTCGAACGCGCCGCCGTGATAGACCCACTCGTCGCGGTAGTTGGCGGACGATTCGCGCGAGTACAGCGCGCGCAGGTGCGGCGGGCGCGTCGGGGCGGCGCGGTACTGTGTCGCGCCGGCGTAGGAGCCGCCGATCATGCCGACGCTGCCGTTACACCACGGCTGCGCCGCCATCCACTCGATCGTGTCGTAACCGTCGCGGTTCGGCCCCCAGCCATCGTCGTGGAACGGGATGAACTTCCCGCCCGACTTGAAGCGGCCGCGCACATCCTGCACCAGCACGGCGTAACCGTGCGCGGCGAAGAACTTTGGCCCGCCGACCTGCATCTCCGGGGAGTTCTCTTTGTTGTACGGCGTCCGCTCGACGAGCGCGGGGAACGGGCCGTCGCCGTCCGGCAGGAACAGGTCGCCGCGCAGGATCGTGCCATCGCGCATGCGCTGTTCGAGGTCTTTCCGGATGGTGTACGTCGAATCACTCATGATGCTGGTTGCTCCTGTCTGTCCGAGATGAGGGCGCATTGCAAAACAATTCGGCGCCGCAATGCATCGCTCAGCCAAAGACGTAGGGACAGGTCTCTGACCTGTCCAGGCGGCGCGTGCTGACAACCGGTTGCGCTACCCCTTGCGCTGAAAGATCTTGACCTTCGGCTTGTAGGCCACGTTCCCGTCAAGCGGGAAGACCGGGCGCTTCGTCTTGACGTGCCCGAGGCTCTTCAGGTTAGCGCTGGTCGCGCCGGGCGCGTCCACGTCGACGTAGCGCGCGGCCCACGCCTTGAACATATGGTGCTCGCAGTGCGGCGACTTGACGACGACGCAGTCGAAGCGCTGCGGGTCCTGCCCGTGCGCGTAGAACAGCGAGCGGTCGTACAGGCTGACCGGGCGCGTGGTCGCGATGATCGTGTGGTTGCCGCACGCCAGCACGGCGGTGTGGCCGGCGCGGAACAGCGCGCGCGTCGTCTCGCCGTAATGGTCGCCGTCGGAGAGCATGCGCACGCGCGCCTTCATCGGCAGCGGCGTGTAGCGCGCCGGATCGAGCGCGCCGCCCAGCGTGACATCAATCGTCGCGCCGACGCCGGCCTTGAAGGCGGCCGCCACCGCCGGCGGGTCGACGATCGGCAGCAGCGCGCGGCCTTTGTATCCGGCATCGATCAGCGCGCGCAACATCGCATTGCTGTCGCCGCTGGCGCCCGAGCTCGGCGCGTCGGCGGCATCGACCAGCACGGTCGTGCCGGTCGTCGTCTCGCATGCGATGCGGGCCGCGTCGGCCAGGCTGGTCAGCGGCACGCGCATGCGTTCGTGGTATTCCCAGAACATGTCGGCCAGGTTGGCCGCTTCGCGCCCGGCGCGCTCGGCGTCGCCGTCGGTCACGACGAGGCTGTTGGAGCGCAGGTCAGGCACATCGGTGAACGGGTTGCCCCAGAACATGCCGGCCGACAGGCCGCCCGCGCTCGCCTCGATCGCCTGCGCCGCCTGAATGACGTGGCGGATTGAGCCAGTGGCGGTGATCATCTCGTCGCCGCGCACCAGTGCCGGCACCGCCACGCTCGCCATGACCGGCTTGACCTCGCCGGCCATGATGCGCAGCAGCAGCTTCGCGGCGCGCGCGCCGGTCTCGAAGAAATCGACGTGCGGGTAGGTGTGATAGACCACGATGGCATCGCTGTGCATCATCATGCGGTCGGTCAGGATGCCGTGCAGGTCGAGCGAGACCACGATCGGCACGCGCTCGCCGAGAATCTTGCGCGCCTCCTGCAGCAGATAGCCCTCCGGGTCGTCCTCGCCCTCCGACGACATCGCGCCGTGCAGAGAGAAATATACGCCGTCCACCGGCGGTGCGGCGCGCAGGGCGTCGAGGAACTCGGCGGCGACGCGCTGCCAGTCGGCTGCGGCCAGCGTGCCGCCCGACGTGATGGCGCGCGCGCTGAGGGTTGGCACGAGGACGATGTCGGACAGCGGGTCGAAGACGCTGCATGCACCGCCCGTCTCGTCGCGGGTGCGGCGATGATAGGTCAACAGGTCGGCGCCGCGAAAAATGATAAAGTCGCCATAGTGGCTCGCGACCGGGTTGAAGGACGACACTTCCTGCCGGCACTCGGCCACCAGTATTTTGGGCATACGATCTCCGATTATTTGGTAGGGGCGGACCGGCGTGTCCGCCCTTAAGAGGGCCGACACATCGGTCGGCCCCTACGTGACGCCCGGATCGGGCGGACGCAAGTCCCCGCCCATGCAAAACCATGCGCCGGTTACGCCGGGCGCACGATGGTGGCGACGTTGTCGCCCTGCTTCGTCAGCGGGAAGGCGCGGCGGCAGATCAGCATGCCGCTGGTAAGCGCCTTGACTGGCGTTGGCTCCGCGAACGGCTGCTCGAACGAATGCACGACGCCGAGCAGATCACCTGTCTTCACCTGCTCGCCCATCTCGACGCGCGGCTCGTATATGCCGCTCACCGGCGCCATGACGTAGTCGTCGCGCTCGTCGGCGGCGACGATCTGCGGCGGGCGGGCCGGCGCCTCGACCTTGCCGTCGAGGATGCCGCGCGACTTCAGTACGTTCTGCACGCCGCGCTCCGCGATGTGGACCATCTCCTTGCTGAACTGCGACGCGCTGCCGATCTCCGTGCCGAGCGTCACCTTGCCGAGCGACTCGGCGTAGCCGGGCAGGAGTCCCTCGCCGCCGACGTCGCGGTAGATGAAGACGTATGACGCGCCCCAGACCATGCCCGCGTCGAGCATCTGCTGCATCTGCTTCGCGTTCGGCACGCGGTGCATGTTGACCGACGGCATGAAGTGCGCCGAGCGTCCGCCCGAATGGATGTCGATCACCATTTCGGCCAGCGGGAACAGCACCTGCGAGACGTAATGCGCGATCATGCCAGTGATCGTGTCGTTGCGCTGGCCGGGGAAGGCGCGGTTCATGTTGCGCCCATCGAGCGGCGAGAGGCGCGTGCCGTTCTCGGCGGCCGGGCGGTTCAGCATCGGCAGCATGATGATGCGCCCCTGCACCTGCTCCGGCTGGATGCGGCGCGCGAGGTTCATCAGCGAGACCTGCCCCTCGTACTCGTCGCCGTGGTTGCCGCCGAACAGCACCACCGTGGGGCCAGAGCCGTTCTTGATGACGGCCAGCGGCAGGTAGTAGTTCGCCCAGCCCGACGTGTTCAGCGACTGCGGGATGCCGATCCAGCCGAGTTGCTTGCCGTTCTGCTCGTAGTCGATATCGGTGAACAACTGCGTGTCAACAGTCATGCATGGCTCCTGTGATGGAATTTGGAACACGAAAGACGCGAAAGGGCGCGAAAGGTACGAAAACAAAATCGCTTCCCCCTCAGGTCCATTCATTGCTGCCGGTTTGCGAATGGCAACTTCCCATAGATCAGCTTGAACTCTTCCAGTAGACGGCGCTCAACCTGCCGCGCGTCGGCTGATCCAGTTGGTTTCCAACTGACAAGCAACGGGTTACTGTCTTCAAGTTGCCAAATCAAGCGTCCACCCCAATGGCTCGCTGCTTCGCCTTCACCAAACTTCATGTAACTTCGCACACGTTTTCGCAGCGTGTTGGCAGAAGTTCCGCCGCCAGCCTGACCGATGTAGAGGACCACGGTCTGGTCAATCCAGTTGTCCCGCAAGAACACAGTGGGTACCGTAGGGTCTTTTCCTTTGAACCAACCGCCCTTGTTCTTGGGCAGCAGGCGAGGCGGCTGAAGTGAATCCCGAAGTATGACATACACACCCGCCACTTCAGGAATTTCACTGGTACCGATTGCCTGAAGGGTTCTGGTCGTCTTGAAACCGACAAAGCCGGCCTGTTTCACGGCGTCCGCCGAATCGAATTGCATTCCCGCGCCCTCCTTTCGGCATAAGTGAGTGGCTGTATGCGCTCTGTCTACGCTTTCCTGTAATCCACCTCGTAGCAGGCCAGTATGTTGCCCGAGCCCTGCCATGAGCGGGTGTGCAGCAATTTCAGCGACACGGGCGGGCGGCCATCGAAGATCGGCGTGCCCGCGCCGGCGATCACGGGAAAGAACGTTAGGTGCAGTTCGTCGACCAGACCGTGCGCCAGCAGATCATTCCAGAGCAGGCGACTCAAGAGCACCAGGATGTCTTTGCCAGGCTGCTGTTTTAGCGCGGCGATCTCATTGTAAGCATCTGCCCGTTTGATGATGCGCGTATTTTCCCAGGGCGCTAACTCTTCCGTGGTCAGGATATCCGAAATAACCAGCTTCTCGATGGAGTTCATGAGTCCCGCAATCTCATGCCTGACCGCAGTGGCATTGGGATCAGTTGCCACACCCGGCCAAAAACCTTTGTTGCTCAAAAAAGCCGTGTGACTCAACAGCAGGAAATCGGCCGCGCGCAGGCGCTCGGCGCTGTATTCATCGAAGTGCTGGTCGCCCGCGTACGCCTGGTGATAATAGTCGAACAGCGAGTCGATGCGCTTGCCCGGCCCTTCGTAGTAGCCATCCAGCGTGACGAAATTGTTCACAATCAGTTTGCGCATGCTTCACCTCTATTGCTCTTGTAGGCCGACTTACAGCCAGCCCTGCTGCTGGCACCGGTTGACCGTTCACTGTTCACGTCTGACTACTGGCTACTGACCGCTGACGACTGGTAGCACCACAACCGACGTGTGCGCCGCGTCGCTATACACCGCGTTGTGCGCCGGCTGCGACCCGGTGTGCCGCCCGAGCGGCTCGCCCGTGTTCGGGTTCAGGTCGAAGCGCGGGAAGTTGCTGCTCGCAATGTCGATGCGGATGCGATGCGCTGGCACGAACAGGTTGCTCGTCGGCGGCAATTCGATCGTGACCTCGACGATCTCGCCGGGCGTCATCAGCTTCTCGCGCTCGAACGACTCACGGAAACGGCAGCGGATGATCGAATCGCACAGGTACAGGTCGTAGCCTTCCGGGTAGTCCGCGCTCGGCGGGTAGACGTCGATCAGCTTCGCCGTGAAGTCGGTGTCGGGCGCTGACGACGAGATCCAAAGGTGCACTTTGATTGATCCGGTCAGTTCGACCGCCTCGGC
The DNA here is from genome assembly GCA_016235055.1 of Chloroflexota bacterium. Lineage (NCBI taxonomy): Bacteria > Bacillati > Chloroflexota > Chloroflexota bacterium. Next base: position 13,186 of record JACRMK010000039.1, read on the forward strand.
CAGCGGCGCGGTTTGGTAAACGAGCACGTCGGGGCGCATCGAGAGCGGCAGATACGGCGGCTTGCAGCCAACAATGCCGGGCGCGGCCTGCTGATGCAGCGGCCCGTCCTGCACGATCTGGCGCATGCGCGCCCACGGCGGGAAGTATTTCTCCCAGAACGGGTCCATCGCCTGCCCGAACTTGATCTCCTCGAAGAAGCCGGTCACCGGACCGCAGATTGTCGGCACCGGGTCGGTCGGGTCGCACGTAAAGCGGCGCGGCGAGGCGTCGGCTTTAGGCGTGCGGGTGGACAGCGAACCGTCGCCGTGCAGATAGTAGGTCGTGGGGTGCATGCGCGCCAATGGCCACTCGCGCTCGGTGCGCCAGTGCCCGCCATGATCAAGGTGCCCCTGCGCGGTCTTGCGTCCGCTGCCGCCGCCCATCACGAAGATGCGCACGGGCGGGTCGTTCTCGACGCCGTTGTCGTCGCCCTTCAGCCAGTGGTCGTACCAGCGCAGTTGCGCGGCATTGTACGCGCCAAAGCCCCAGCGCCCCTCAGCGCCGAAGTCCATGTCGCCGATGTATGTGTTGTCGGTGCGCATGCCCATGTGCGTCCACGGCCCGATGACGAGCCGCTGGGGCGCGCGCTTCTGCTGCGACAGCGCCGCGAAGGCATAGGTCGCCGCGTCCACGTACGGGTCGTACCAGCCGCTGGTGTACGTGCCGGGAATGTCGGCGTGCCGGTCGTAGTAGCGCGTGAAGTCGTTGAACTCGGCCGACCAGAACTCGTCGTACGATCCGCGCGTGTAGTAGTTGAAGAGCGTTTCTTCCAGTTCGGGCACGCCGGCCAGCGGCGTGTGCCCCGGCTTGAACGGCGTCGCGTAAACGAGCTCGCGCATCTGCGCCATCGCCGCCCAGATGCGGCGGCGCAGGGCCGGGTCCTCCACCGCCGCTTGCGAGTCCTGCGCGTGCAGGAACAGCGCGCCGAACATGTGCAACTGCATCGCGCCGCCGCAGCGCACCTGGTGGCGGTACGAGTTGTTCGGCGCGACGTCCGGCCAGATGGCGGTCAGGTGCGGCGGGCTGTGCAGCGCGGCGTGCGTTTGCACGAGGCCGGGATGCGAACTGCCGACCATGCCGATTTTGCCGTTCGACCACGACTGAGCGGCGATCCACTCGATCGTGTCGTAGCCGTCCATGCCCTCGTGCGGGTTGGCGGTATGGCGGTACTGGCCGCGGCCCTCGGAGTTGTAGCGCCCGCGCAGGTCCTGCTGCACGGTCACGTAGCCGCGCGGCGTGAAGTAGTTGGCGACTGTTTCGACATAGCGCACCGCCGACTTGTCGTACGACGTGCGGATCAGGATCGTCGCATGCGCGCCGGGCACGCGCTCGCCGTCGCGCGCAGGATAGTAGATGTCCGTCGCGAGGCGCACGCCGTCGCGCATCAGAACCATCACGTCCTTGGCGATGATGATGCCATATAGCGAATCTACCTGGGTCATGGCCGTTTCCCTGCTATCTGCGAGTAACGTCGATCTTAACGAACCAAAGCACCTTGTCCTGCTGAGTGCGAAGGCGGTGTCGCCGGCTTGATGAACGCATCGCGCACGAAGCACCTGAGCTGTTCGTCACAAATTGCAGGTTGCAGATAGTAGCCTCTTCGCGAGCGTAGGGCGCGCGGGAGGCCCTGGTGCCACCTTCGCGCTCAGAGTGACCACCTTTGGCGCGGGCAACCATCAACATCTCGTTGCGCTCTCGCGGCGAAAGACCTAATACTGTTTTCTGATGAGTATGTCCCCAAGCGATTGTTGTATGTGTCAGTACTGTATAGCAATCGCCGCCCCAATCCCCAATCAGCTTTTCCCCTTCTCCCCCGCGCGCGGGAGAGAAGGGGCCAGGGGATGAGGGGGTGACAGCCACACTTACCATCAGGTATGGGGACATAATCAAACTGAAACAGTATAACGCGAATATCATTCCTAATTCGCGCCGATTCGCGTTACTCGCGGATCAACCGCCTCCGAGCACTCAAGGGTCAGCAGGTCCTGCGCGACGATAATCTCGCCGTCGAACTCGGTGCAGCTCTCCGCCAGCACTTCCGCGTCCGTGCTCATCGGCGACAGGTGCGTCAGCACCAATCGCTTCGCTCCGGCCATGCGCGCGATGCGCGCCGCCTGTGCCGGCGTCGCGTGGCGGTTCTGCTGGTACGCCAGCCGCTCCGGCGTGTACGCGGACATGCGCGACGCGGTCAACTGCCCGTCGTGAATCAGGATATCCGCGCCGCGCGCGAACTCCGCCAGCGGCTCGTGGTAGCCGGTGTCGCCGCTGTGTACGATCATCTGCCCTTCTGCGCGGAAGCGCAGGGCGAACGTCTCAACGCTGTGTCGCACCGGCAGGGCGTCGATCGTCAGCTCGGGGCAGGCGAAGACTGTGCCCGTGCCGTACTCGATGATGCGTATCTCAGACGGCCAGGTCTGCGCATGCGCGTCGGGGTCGAGCGTGCCGTAGAACTGCGTGACCATCTCCACCATGCGCCGTGTGCCGCTTGGCCCCCAGACCGACAACTGTTTGCGCCCCTGCATCATGCCGCCCGATGCAAACGCCGCGAACCCAAGCGTATGATCGGAATGCAGGTGCGTGAAGATGACGTGCCGCACGTCGCCCGGCTGGATGCCCGCGCGCAGCATCTGCCACGCCGCGTCGCCGCCGCAGTCGAGCAGCCACGGCCCTAGCGGCGTCTGCACCACGCTGGCCGACGGATGGCGCGCCGGGTTCGGGATGTGCGTGCCCGTGCCGAGCAGGGTGACTTTCACGCGCAACCACCACTATGCCGCCGTAGCGCTTCGGTCGCGGCTTCGGCCACCGTGCCGGTCGCGTCGCACAGCGAGTACGCCGTGCGGTAGAGCGCCGGCGCCATCTCGCCGGTGATCGGGTCAACGGTCATAGGTCACTATCCACGAAGAAATACCAGATTGTCCGCGAATAACGCGAATGAATGCGAAACAATTTCAGTCCCCGTCATTTCAATGGTTGTCATGCCGGCATGCGTTGCCCGCTGGCCCGAAGCCAGCGGGCCAGCGGGCGGTTAACGCTCAGCGGCTTGAGGCCGCTGAGCACCGCCGGCATCCACAACCACATGTAAGAAACCCGCAGACCCCTGACGCGACTGCCTGGATTCCGGCTTGCGCCGGAATGACAATCAGCGCCGTGCCGCGACTGCACCGTTGCACCACTTGCACCAATTCGCGCTATTCGCTGACCGCTCTATATTGCGACCCGGAAGCCGATATGCTCGCGCCGCCGCGCCGGATAGCTCAGGCTGCGCGCGTCACAGCGCACGTAGCGCGCGCTCCGGCTGGCGAACGAGCCGCCGCGCAGCACGCGCTGCTCCGGCGACGCCGGGTCCTCGCGGCCGTCGCCTGCGTCGTAAGGATATGGCCGGTAGACGGAATTGACCCACTCCCAGACGTTGCCCGCCATATCGAGCGCACTGTACGGGCTTGCGCCAGCCGGGTATTGCCCGACCGGCATCGTCGCAGCCCGCTTGGTGCCGCGCCGGAAATTGAGCCGCGTCGCGTCGGGCCGCGCATCGCCCCACGGATATGCGCGCCCGTCCGTGCCGCGTGCCGCCTTCTCCCACTCGGCCTCACTCGGCAAGCGTCCGCCAGCCCACGCGCAGAACGCCTGCGCGTCGTGCCAGTCCACGTAAGTGACCGGGTGCTGTTCTTTGCCCGGCGGCGGCGCGCCGCCGCGCCAGTGCGCAGGCGTTGCATGGCCCGTCGCGGCGACGAACTGCGTGTATTCCGCGTTCGTCACCGCCGTCTGCGCGATACGGAATTCGGGCAGGCAAACGGTCTGCAACGCCGCATGCTCATCCTGCGCGTCGCTGCCCATCAGGAACTCGCCCGCCGGCACTTCCACCAGATCGAGCCCATCGCGTGGCGCATCGGCTGCGATGCGGAACCCGATGTACACGTCGCGCGCACCCGCTTCGATGCCGGTGCGGTCGGCACAGCGGACGCCGCGCGCGTCGTGGTTGTACGTCCCGCCGCGCACAACGCGCCGGGCTGCGCTCGCCGGGTTCTCGCGCCCATCGCCCGGGTCGTAGGGGTACGGCCGATAGGCGGAACTCGTCCACTCCCAGACGTTGCCCGCCAGGTCGAGCGCGCCGCACACGCTCGCGCCGCGCGGGTACTGCCCAACGGCCATCGTCCCCTGCGCGGCGGGCGACACACCGAAGACGTTGCCGTTGAAGTGACAGCGCGTCGCATCGGGCGCATCGTCACCCCACGGCCACAGCCGCCCATCGTCGCCGCGCGCCGCCTTCTCCCACTCGGCCTCGCTCGGCAATCGCGCGCCGGCCCAGGCGCAGTACGCCTGCGCGTCGTGCCAGTCCACATAAGTGACCGGATGCGCGGCCTTGTCTGCCGGCATCCTGCCGCCGGGCCAGTGACCGGGCGGCGGGTGGCCTGTCGCCTGCACGAAGGCGCGGTATTGCGCGTTCGTGACCGGCATGCGGCCAATAACGAACGCGGACAACTCGACGCGCTGTTGCGGCATCTCGTTGCGGTATGGCGCCGCGTCCGCGAGCGGGCCGCTGCCCATCAGGAACTCGCCCGCCGGGACTGTCAGCCAGGTCGGAGCATAAGACACTGTCATGTGGAAAGGAGCGTTCTGGTGATCACCCACATCGACCAGACCTCGCGGGTTTTGAGAACCCACGAGGTCCTGACCATGTGTCCGGTGTCAGTCATCGTGTGCCGTCAAAACCATATTCGCCACGGAGACACAGAGACACAAAGAAGACCTTCCTTGGTTCTTCATTTGCGCTCTTTGCGTGCTTTGCGGTGAAAGCCGTTGCCGCGCCGATACGCACCGCCTGTTTTTGCTCGCCCATGACTTGGTCGCAGATCACCCTTGGGATTTGGACGTTGGGGGTTGGGATTTGTCGTTACGCCATCGCATTGGCTACGTCGATACGGCCCCTGGCGACCAGGTCACGGAAGGCGCTGATCGTCTCGCGCACGCCGTCGATCAGCGGCGTGTACTTCAGGCCGGGCACGAACGCGCGCAGCGCTGCGTCGTCCAGGAACGACGGCACCGCCAGCGGCGCGCCGGTTATCGTCACCTGCGAGTCGTGCACGGTCTCGGCGATCGCGTCGACGACTTCCTGTACTTTCACGTTGCTGCCGCCGAGGTTGAATACACGCGCGCCGCCGCTCGGCGTGTCAGCGCAGCCGATGAGCGCGCGCGCTGCGTCGCCGGCCAGCACGAACGTGCCCGCGCCGCCGTAGGTGATTGTATACGGTTTGCCGATTGCCGCCGACAGCATCGCCTTGGTCGGCAGGGAGGTCATGCCGCGGTCGCGGCCCAGCCCGTACACGGTATGCGGGCGCAGGCCGACAGTCGGCACGCCGTTGTCCTGCCAGTAGATGCGCGCGTTGCCCTCGTTGGCGAACTTGTAGACGCCGTAGTGTGTGGCGGGCGCGAGAATCGCGCTCTCGGTCAGCGCGCCCTCGCCGTACATGCTGGCCGGGCCGTAGACGGCGGCCGAACTGGTGTAGACGACCTGCTTGACGAGGTCCTTGTGTCGCGCGGCCGTCTCGAGGACGTTGACCGTGCCGGTCACGTTGACGATCGCGCCGCGCACCGGGTCGGCGCGGCAGAACGGCACCTGCAGGGCGGCCAGGTGGATGATGTGCGTGATGCCGTTGTCGACCACGACCTTCTCCACCTGCGCGAAGTCGCCTATGTCGCCCTTGACGAGCTTGATCTGCGCCAGCGCCTCGTCGCTCATCAGCAACTTGAGCCGCAGCGGGTCGGTGCTCAGGTCGAAGCCGACGGCGTGTTGCCCCTGCTTCGTCAGTTCGTGGATTGTCCAGGCGCCGATGCAACCCATCACGCCAGTCACCAGATAACGGTTGGTCATAATCAACCTCCTGTGTTGCAGTGTAGGGGCGCATTGCGATGCGCCCGATTTGCTAACCCAACGTCTGCACAGTATACGCCGCGTGTGCGCCGATCAATTTACCTGCGACAAAGCGCATCGGGCTGAACAGGTTGATGTCCACGAGCGACGCGCGGCCGTCCAGCGCCTGCTCGCACAGCATCTGCCCGATCACCGGGCTCAGCTTGAAACCGTGGCCGCTAAAGCCGGCGGCGACGATCAGTCCATCGATGCCGGGCAGCGGGCCGAGCATCGGCTGGAGGTCGGGCGTGCAGTCGTACACGCCGGTGAAGCCGCCGTTGAGCGTCGCGTCGCCCATGTCGTGGAAGCGGTGATGGAACCGCTCGGCCATCATCAGCAGTTCGCTGCGATCCGCCGCTCGCTCGGCCTCGACCTCCGGGTCCACGTGCCCTTCGTCGGCGGCGGTCGTGCCGACGAGCGTCAACTCGCTGCCCTCCGGCCGGTAGTAGCTGCCGGAGACGCGATCCGAGACGATTGGGTGCGGCGCGCCGAACGCAGCGGCGCGCTGGACGATCGCCATATTGTGCCGCACCGGCTTGATCGGCGCGTCGAAGCCGAGCGGCGCGAGCAGTTCCTTCGCGCGGAACCCGGCGGCGACAATGGTCAGCCCGGCCTCGATCGTGCCGCGGTCGGTCTCGACGCCGCGCACCCGCCCGCCCGAGTGAATCAATCGCCGCACGGTCGGGCCGATCTGGATCGTCGCGCCGGCCGCGCGCGCCGCCTCGCTGAAGGCGACCGCCGTGCCGTGCGGGTCGGCGTAGCCCGACTCCGGCTCCCAGGCCGCCGCGCCGACGCCCTCGACGTTGATGCGCGGCTCCAGTTTGCGGATGGTCTCGGGCAGCAGCACCTCGGCGTTGATGCCGAGCGAGCGGTGCATCTCGACGTTGGAGCGGATCGCGTCGACGTCGCGCGGGCCGATCAGCGCGAGGAAGCCGGTGCGGCGGAAGCCGCTCTCGCCGCCGACGATCTCACCGAAGCGCTCGAAGATGCGCAGGGCGGCCAGCGCCATGCGCGCCGGCGCTTCGTGCGTGTAGTGCGTGCGCACGATCGCCGACGACTTGCCGGTCGCGCCCATCGCGATGCCGTGCTTCTCGACGAGCATCACGCGCCCAGCCTTGCGCCGCGCGAGGTGCATCGCCGTGCTCGTGCCGGTGCACCCGCCGCCGATGACGAGAAAGTCTGTCGTTTCGGTCATAGGTCAGTCCTCTGAATACAAAACGTTATCCGCGAATAACGCGAATCGATCGATTGTTGAACAAGTCCCAGATTGTCGTGTATGTCCTGTGCACGGCGGCTACGTCGCCGTCCGCCGCGGTGCGGCGGGCACAGGATGAAGCGCGGAGGTCATGCTTCCGCGTGGGAGCTATGCAAGCGCGAACCACCTGAATCGCCGCATTTCAGATCCTTTGCGCGCGTTGCATCAGCAAGGCGCTGCGTTTTGCGTCCGCGCTCAGGATGACAGTTTTGCTTTCGCGCCCAGTGGCTTTGTCTGGCTACTGCGTCATCGTGCGGAAGAACGCGGCCAGCTCCGCCGGGTTGTCGTATTCCTGCACCGCGCGCGAGATGCCGCGCAGCGTCTCCGATATGTCCGAACCGCGAAGCGCGACCGTGACGACCGGGATGCCGCGCGCGTGCGCGTAACCCGCCTCGATCCCGACGCCGACACCCTTCTCCGTCAGATCGATCACCACCAGGTCACACAATTCGATCAGCGCGAACGTCTCGCGCATCAGGTCGTCCGGCGCGAACGAGAACGCGCCCCACTGCTCAAGGTCGCGCGCCACGACCGCCGTATCCCACCCGGCGGCCGCGAGCGCGGCGCACAACGCCTCGATCAGCAGCCGGTTTGCCTGATCGGCATGATATTTGATGGCGACGTAAGCCTTCATCGCAAGGAGTTATCCGCGAATAACACGAATGAACGCGAATCGAAAACCTGCTGAATGTGCCCCGGGCTTTGGATCCTTCGCCTGCGTCGCGGCGTTCTCACTCGTACGGCTCGTCATTCCGACATGGTTTTGGCCGGAATTCACAGTTGGCACGCGCCATATACTCGCCAGAGTGGATGCCGGCTAACAACATGCCGGCATGACGCTCGGGGTGCCGCCCACTGTTCACCGTTGACCATTCACTGCTCACTGTCTTCTGACGACTGACTTCTGACTACTGGTAACACCACATGCGACGGGTGCGCGGCGTCCACATAGACGCTGTTGTGCGCCGGCTGCATGTGTGTGTGCCGCCCCATCGGCTCGCCCGTGTTCGGGTTGCGGTCGAAGCGCGGGAAGTTGCTGCTCGATATGTCGATGCGGATGCGATGCCCCGCCTTGAACAGGTTGCTCGTCGGCGCGAGGTCGATCTGCACCGGCGCGACCTCGCCCGGCGTTAGCATCTCCTCGCGCTCCCACGAGTTGCGGTAGCGGCAGCGGATGATCGAGTCGACCAGGTTCAAGTGATAGCCGCCCGGGTAGTCCGCGTTCGGCGGGTAGACGTCCACGAGCTTGGCCGTGAAGTCGGTGTCGGGCGCTGACGACGCGATCCAGAGCTTGACGGTGATCGGTCCGGTCAGTTCCACGTCGGCGGCGAGCGGCGGCGTCTGGAAGACGAGCACGTCGGGGCGCATCGACAGCGGCATGTATGGCGGCTCGGCGGCGACCATGCCCGGCCCCGGCTGCTGGTGCATGCCGCCCTCGACGACGATGCTGCGCAGGCGCAGTTGCAGCGAGATGTTGCGGCCCCAGAACGGGTCAAGCCCGTCGCCGAGCTTGATCAGTTCCATCAGGCCGCTGGAACTCGCGCCGAGCGTCGGCACCGGATGGTCCGGGTCATAAGTGTACCGGCGCGGCGCGGAGTCGGCCGCGGGCGCATCGGTGGAGAGCGCGCCGTCGCCGTGCAGGTAGTACGTCGCCGGCCGCATACGCGCCAGCGGCCACTCCTGCTCGTCGCGCCAGCGGCCGCCGTGGTCGAGCTTGCCGAGCGCGGTCTTGCGTCCGCTGCCGCCGCCCATCACGAAGAGTCGCACCGGCGGGTCGTTTTCCACGCCGTTGTCCTCGCCCTTCAGCGTTGCGGAGCGAAGCGGAGCATCAGAATTGTTCCGCTCGCGGTCCCTGTCAGGGGACAGCCAGCGGTCGTACCAGCGCAACTGCGCCGCGAAGTAGCGCCCGTTGCCCCACGCGCCATCCGCGCCGTAATCCACGTCGCCGGAATAGGTGATGCCGTTGCGCATGCCGGTGTGCGTCCATGGCCCCATGATCAGCTTCGCGGGCGCCTTGTTCTGCGCGCGCATGGCGTTGAAGTACTGCGGCGTCGCGTCGGCGAACAGGTCGTACCAGCCGCCGGTCAGCATCACCGGGATATCGGCGTGGCGGTCGAAGTGGCGCGCGAAGTCGTTGGCCTCCTGCGCCCAGTAGTCGTCGTATGTGCCGCGCGTGGCGTAGTCGATCAACACCTGCTCCAGGTTCGGGATGACGGCCAGCGCGGTGTGTCCGGGCTTGAACGGAAGCGTATAGACCAGTTCGCGCATCTGCTCCATTGCCCAGACGATCGACTCGAAGATCGCCGGGTCGTCGCGCGCCTCCTGCGACTCGACGGCATGCACGAACAGCGCGCCGAACATCTGCAGTTGCTGCGCGCCGCCGCGCCGCGCCTGGTGCACGTAGCTGTTGATCGGCATCACGTCGGGCCAGATTGCGGTCAGGTGCGGCGGGCGATGCAGGGCGGCGCGCGTCTGCGTCAGGCCGGGGAACGAACTGCCGACCATGCCGGTCTTGCCGTTGCTCCACGCCTGCGCGGCGATCCACTCGATCGTGTCGTAGCCGTCGTCGCCTTCGCCGGGGTTGACGACGTGATGATACTGGCCGCGCCCCTCGGAATCATAGCGCCCGCGCAGGTCCTGCAGGATGGTCGCGTAGCCGTGCGGCGTGAAGAACTCGGCGATCTCGACGTAGCGCGCCGCGCTCTTGTCGTACGGCGTGCGGCAGACGATCGCCGGGAAGCGCCCGGGCGCAAGCGCGCCGTCCTGCGCCGGTAGATAGACATCAGAAGCGAGCCGCACCCCGTCGCGCATGGGAATCATGACGTTCTTGAATTTGGCCAAGGCGTATGATGGTTTCAACGGAAACTCTCAATCATCTTTCCGCTAATAACGCGAATCTGCGCGAATCAAACGACAGATGCACGCTCAACTCTTTGGAACACGAAACACACGGAATGACGCGAAGGGCGCGAAAGAAACCCCGCCGCGAGCGAGCGGTGCGCCGCATGCTGCGGCTTCCTTTCGTGTTTCTCGCGTGCTTTCGCGGTTTTCGTGTTCCAAGCCGTCCCGCACCCCGTCGCGCATGGGAATCATGACGTTCTTGAATTTGGCCAGGGCGTATGGAGGTGTGGTCATAAGTGTGTTATGGCGTTGGGCCGTTTGGAACGCGAACGGCACGAAACAGCGCGAGATGCGCGAAACAAACCATGTCACAACTGAGCAGCGCGCTGCATGTTGCGGCTTTCGTGTTCCGATGCCCTACCACGTCTTCAGCACTTGATTCTTCTTCAGATGACACAATTCACACAGAACTTTGAGTTGTTCTTGAGTCAGAACAGGGTCTTTCTTAATGCGATCCCAAGTTAGCCCGATCTGTTTCAATTCCTGCTTTACCAAAGAATACTTGCGCCGCTGCCCATTTCCAATCTGAGAGTGTGCGATGAAATAGGTTCCATCGTCTGTCTTCAATTGGATCGTATCTTCGATACGTCGAAACTGTACCTGAAACGTGTGATAGCTCGCCCTGATAATCTCAACGATTACACCGGCATCCCGAATACGCTCAAACCATGCCTTTCTCGGATAACAAATGTAATCCCACCCTTTAGATGTCCAATCGGTATTGTCTCGGACTTGCTTCGCTGTCGTTTTCGATACATCATCCGAGACAAACGCTATGCGCGGACGTGCTGTCCTTGAGGGCATACGTGGAGTTCGATCTTCTTTTTGGAGCAAGGAGGCGATCTTGTTATCTTGAGCAGACGGAGTGAATCTTTTCGGGGGCCGCTCTACCTTTTGATAATTGCGTAGGAATTGTCGAGTAAGTGGAAAAGATTCCTTGCCCCAAAGGCTATTGAATTCCCGCGTGAGCACTTTTGATATTACTTCACTTCGTTTGGCAGAAATCTTCACAGAAAGTTCGCCCGATGCATGTAATCCATCGTCTGTCAGATTTGCAGACCCAACATACAGTCGCATTGATTGTCCTTTACTAAATAGATAGAGCTTCCAATGGAAACGCCTGTTCCTCGCGATTCTGATCTCAACTTGATTCGGCTTTTCGGTTTGAAGCGCGAAGAGCTTGTTGAGTGCCGATGGCGCTGTAAACCTCTGATAGAGTCCAACAACTACTCGCACCTTGGATGAAGGCTTTCTATGCAACATATCGCGGATTTGGCCTTCGATTTCGCGGCAAGCTGACAGCGAGGTAAAAGCTGTAGCAATGCCAACATTAGTAGCCCAATCAAGACCGTCACCGATTTCGTATGACATGGTCGCTGGCCCACGGTTAGGAATAACCTCAATTCTCATGCAATGTCTCCTGTGCGACTATGTCGCGATCCAGTCGCGTTATTCAGGGACTTCAACTTTCTGAAGAAGCAAATTCCCGTACTCGTCCACCTTTGCAGCATAGCCGGGGTGCACGGCGGTCGTCGAGTCGAACTCTTCGATGATCGCTGGCCCGGCGACGACGTGCCCGGCGCGCAGGGCGTAGCGGTCGTACAGCGGCACATCGCTGAAGCCGCCGCGCTCCGCGAAGTAGACCGAGCGCGCACCCTTGGCGTGCGCTGCGCCGTCCGCCGCGCCGACCGCGCGCAGGCGCGGCTTGCCGATGCGGCCGATCGCCGTCAGCCGCAGGTTCACGAACTCGACCGGCTCGCCCGGCGAGGCATGCCCGTAGGCGCGCTCGTGCTCGGCGTGGAACAGCGCCAGCAGGCCGGCCACGCGCTCCGCGTTCAACTCGCCCGCGTCTCCCGCCGCCAGCGGGATCGTCAACTCGAACGACTGGCCGACGTAGCGCATGTCGATCATGTGCGCGAACGCCATGTCGGCGGGACGTATGCCCTCGCGCGCCAGTTCGGCGCGGCCCTCAGCCTCCATGCGCGCGAACACACGCGCAATCGCCGGTGCGTCGATCCGGTCGGCGCGCTGGATGAACGTCGCCGCGTAGTCGTGCTTCAGGTCGGTGACGAGCAGACCAAGCGCTGAGAAGATGCCCGGGCTCATCGGCACGCACGTCGTCGGCACCTCCATCGTCTGCGCCAGCCGGTTGGCGTGCGCCGGGCCGCCGCCGCCGAACGCGATCAGCACGAAATCGCGCGGGTCGTGTCCGCGCTGCACCGAGACGAGCCGCAGCGCGTTGACCATCGCCGCGTTGGCGATCTCGACGATGCCGTAGGCCGCCTCGATCGGGTCCATGTCGAGCCGGTCGGCGACCTTCTCCTTGATCGCCGCGCGCGCCCGCTCCACGTCGAGCTTGATCTCGCCGCCGAGGAAGTAGTCCGGGTTCAGCCGCCCCAGCACCAGGTTTGCATCGGTGATGGTCGGCTCGGTGCCGCCCTGGCCGTAGCAGACCGGGCCGGGGTCCGCGCCCGCGCTCTGCGGTCCGACGCGCAGTGCGCCGCCGGAGTCCACCCAGGCGATCGAGCCGCCGCCCGCGCCGATCTCGACCAGGTCGATGACCGGCGTGCGGATCGGGTAGCCGCTGCCGCGCGCGCGGCCGCTGCCGCTCTGCGCCGCCGCGCCGACCTCGTACTCCTTCGTCACCTTCGGCCGCCCGTCCTCGACCAACCCAGCCTTGGCGGTCGTGCCGCCCATGTCAAAGGAGAGGATGTTGCGGAAGCCGAGCGTGTCGCCGAGATGCGTGGCGGCGATGACGCCGGCCGCCGGGCCCGACTCGACCATGAAGACCGGCTTCTCGCGCGCCGCTGCGAACGTGAAGACGCCGCCGCTTGACTGCATGATCAGCAGCTCGGCGCTCAACCCCATCGCGCGCAGGCGCTCCTCAATGCTCTGCAGGTAGCGCGCGACGATCGGGCGGATGCCGGCGTTGATGACGGTCGTGCTGGCGCGGTAGTATTCGCGAATCTCCGGCGCGACGTCGGACGAGAGCGAGACGATTGCCTCCGGGAAGACCTCGGCGAGGATCGCGCCGATCTGCCGCTCGTGCGCCGGGTTGATGTACGCGTGCAGCAGACAAACCGCGACCGCCTCGACGCCCTCGGCCTTCAACTGTAGCGCGACCTGCCGCGCCGCCGTCGTGTCGAGCGGCTTCAGCGCGTTGCCCTGCCAGTCGAGCCGTTCCGGCACGCCGAAGCAGAGGTAGCGCGGCACGAGCGGGCGCGGCTTCTCGAACTGCAGGTCGTACAGCGAGGGGCGAATCTGCCGCTGGATTTCCAGCAGGTCGCGGAAGCCCTCGGTCGTGATAAAGCCGGTGCTGGCCAACTTGCCTTCGATGATCGCGTTGGTCGCCACGGTCGTGCCATGCACGACGTAGCGTACATCGCCGGGCGACACGGCCGCCTCGCGCAGGATGCGCGCGCTCGCTTCGAGGAATCCGAGCGACGGGTCGCGCGGCGTCGACGAGACCTTGCCGATGCGAATCTCGCCGGTTTCTTCGTTGATCAGCATGGCGTCCGTGAAGGTGCCGCCGATGTCAATGCCAAGCCGGTAGGGCATGCTGAATGCTCCGATGTGTATAGACCCGAAGGGTTTGCAAAACCCTTCGGGTCGGTTGGTTTACAATTCGATCCGGTAGCGGCAGACTTGCCGCTCGCCGCGCGCATACAGTTCCGTCGTCGGCGGCAGGTCCACGATTTCCAGCAGGTGCGCGCCGGCCAGTTCGCAACTGCGGCGCGACGCGATGTTCTGTGGGTTGCAGGTGATCATCAGCGACGTCATGCCGTGCCGCCGCGCCAGCGGCAGCAGCAACCGCACCGCGCGCGCCGCGAAGTGCCGCCCGCGATGCGCTGGCTCGACGCCGTAGCCGATGTGCCCGCCGTACAGCACCAGTCCCGGAATGTTGCCGATGCGCAGATTGATGCGCCCAGCCGCTTCAGCGTGGCCAGCGTGCCGCATCTGAACCTCGTAGGCCGGCACGTAGCGCTTGGCCGGGTTCTCCGGTTGGCGCTCGGCGATGACAAGTTCGAGCTCGCCGTCCACCAGCGGCCCCGGGTCCAGCCACGCGAAGTCGGCATTGATCGTCGTCCAGAACGCCGGGTCCACTTCAATGCCGTACACCTTACGCGCCCGCTCGATGCTCAACTTCTCTTCGCGCGCGTCGCGCAGAATCTGGTGCGGGTCGCGCTCGAGCGGATCGCCGTACCCGCCGCCGCCGCAGGTGCGGAACGAGACGACGTCGCCCGCGTGCAATTGGAGCGTCGTCTTGGAGCCGAGTCGCTGCGCCGCACGGCCGGGCAGCGCCGTGTCGGCCGGGTTCAGGATGTACTCGGCCGTTTGTCCCGCGCTGCCGCCGAACAGCCCGTGCGGGCCCCAGCGGTCGCGGTCCGACAGGATCGTGAACGAGACGTCGTGGCCGGGGAACTCGTAGTCGCGCCGCAGGCCCAGCCCGCCGCGCATGCGCCCCGCGCCGTCGGAGTCCTCGATCAACTCATAGCGTGCGATGCGGATCGGGTAGTTGTTCTCGGTCTGCTCAATCGGCGCGTTCTCGGTGTTCTGGCCGTGCGCCTGCACGGCGTCGGCGCCGTCTTTTGTCAGGCGCGCGCCGTAGCCGCCCGCGATCGCCTCGTAGTAGGCGTAGTAGGAACGGGTCTCTGACCCGCTCTCGCCGTCGCGCGGGTCGATGCCGCCGAAGGCGACCTGCGCCATCATCGCCTTGGTGCCGGCCGGGATGCGCTCCGGCAGCGCGGCCGCCAGCGCCTTGAAGATCACATCCACCAGCCGCGTCTGCGTCTCCCAGCCGCCGACAACCGGCGCGGGCGCGGTGCAGTTGACGACCGTCCCTTCCGGCGCGATCATGCGCACCTGGCGGTAGAAGCCCTCGTTGACCGGCACGTCGGGGTCGATCAGGCATTTGAGCGCGTAGGCGCCGGCGGCGAACGTCATCGCGTGCGTGGAGTTGACCGGCGCGCGCCGCTGGGCGTCACAGCCGGTGAAATCGAACAGCACGCCGCTCTCGTCGATCGTGACCGTCGCGCTGAGCCGCACCGGATCGGCGCTGAAGCCGTCAGTGTCCACCACACCCTCGGCGCGGAAGATGCCGCGCGGCAGGTGCGCGATCTCGGCCTGCGCGCGGCGCTCGGTGTACGCGATCAATTCGTCGATGTACTGCTGCAGGATATTGATGCCGTACGTGTCGGCCAGCAGGCCGATGCGGCGCACGCCGGTGTTGTTGGCCGCCACCTGCGCGCGGAAGTCGCCGGCCGTCTCGCGCTTTGAGCGGATCTGCGACAGCACCAGCCGGAAGACATCGTCCACTATGCGCCCGCCCTGCACGAGCTTGACCGGCGGGATGATGATGCCCTCCTGGAAGACCTCGCGGAACGCGCCGATACTGCCGGGCGCGCCGCCGCCGACGTCGACGTGGTGTGCCAGCGCCGCCACGTAGCCGAGCCGCTCGCCCGATGCGGCATGAAAGACCGGCGACATGAGCGTGATGTCGTTCAGGTGAACGCCGCCCATGTACGGGTCGTTGCACAGAATCGCATCGCCGGGTCCGAGGTTCTCCGGGCCGTAGCGGCGAATGGCGCACGGCACGAACTCGGCCAGCGAGCCGAGGTGCACCGGCTGGCCCGACGCCTGCGCCACCGTACGCAGTTCGCGGTCGAAGAAGGCGCACGAGAAGTCCGTGCGCGTCTTGATGTTCACCGAGTACGCGCTGCGCCGCAGCGAAGCGGCCATTTCCTCGGTCGCTTCGAGCAGTGCGTTACGGATGACTTCAAACTGGATTGGATCCATTAGGGCTCATTCTCATCATTGCGCGCCCTCCAAAGAGGGCGAAGCAATCTTTCATCACGGTCAAACCGAGATTGCTTCGTCGCAAACGGCGCTCCTCGCAATGACGCCTCGTCACATCGCACCGGGGGCATGCAATGCGCCCCTACGCTCCTCGTCGTCACGCCCGCCGTACAGTTCACTGTTGACTGTTCACTGTTGTCTGGCTACTGACGACTGTCTACTGTCTACTGATAACTGGCAGCACGATGTGTGACGGGTACGCGCTCGTGTGCAGCACCGTCTGCTGCGCGATCTGCCACTGCGTGCCGTAGCCGATATCGTCGGTCGTGTTCAGGCAACGGTCGAAGCGCGGGAAGTTGCTCGACGAGATCTCGACGCGCAGACGGTGCCCGACCTTGAAGACGTTGCTCGTCGGCGCCAGCTCGATGCGGAACTCCGCGACCTCGTTCGGCTCCAGGAACTCGATGCTCGTGAACCCTTTGCGGTGCCGCGCGCGCACGATGCCCTCGGCCAGGTGGATCGCCTTGCCGTCCGGGTAGATATCCACGAGCTTGGCCGTGAAGTCCGTGTCGCGCGCCGACGACGAGGCGTACAGCACCACCTCCAACGGCCCGGTCACTTCCAGATCCTGATCCAGTTCAGGCGACGTGTAGCACAGCACGTCGTCGCGCCGCTCGACGGAGCGCTGGTCGATCGGCCCGGGGTAGATCGGGTCTTTCGCGAACTTCATGAACGTCCAGGTTGAGTTGTTGCCGCCCAGCGTCGTCACCGGGTTGTCGGGATCATAGTCGTAGCGGTCGGCCGGCTCGCTGCTCGGCGCGTCGGGCGTGAGTGTGCCGTCGCCGTACAGCGTGTTGGCGTGCCCGCGGCTGTGCAGGTAGTAGCGCGTCCACTGCGTGCGCGCCAGCGGCCACTCGTTCTCGAAGCGCCACTCGTTCGCGCCCATCACGAACAGGCGGATCGGCGGCTCGCTCATCACCCCGCTGTCGACGCCCTTCAGCCAGTAATCGAACCAGCGCAAGTCCTCGATCTTGAGATCGACGTAGCCCTGCGGCCCGAAGTCCAGGTCGCCGAGCTTGGACGACTCCGGCAGGTGGTGCGTCCACGGGATGCAGTAGATCTTCTGGTTCTTGCGCGCGCGCTCGGAGTAGCCGCGCTCGCGCATGCCGGTGTGCATGCGGAACGCCGAGGCGGTGTACGGGTCGTACCAGGCCGCCTGCTGGTAGACCGGCACGTCGATCTCGTGCAGTTTCTCCTCGGTGTTGATCGCGCGCCAGTAGTCGTCGTACAACGAGTGCTTGAACCAGTCGCGGTAGAACGGGATCTCGCGGCCGATCAACTCGACGTCGATCGTCGCGAGCGGCAGGTGCCGGTACATCTTCTGGTTGCCGAAGATGTGCGTCGCGCCGATCTGCGTGTAGGCGACGGCAGTCGAGAACGTGAGCGCGGCCGTCGCGGTCAGCGCCCACTGCACCGCGCCGCCGATGCGGTGGCAGCCGCTGTAGTAGTCGCCCATGATGACCTGCGGCGCGAGGGCCGTCAGGTGTGGCGAGCGCAGCGGCGCGAGCTGCCACTGCACGATGCCGCCGTACGAGCGGCCGCTCATGCCGATCTTGCCGTCGCACCACGGCTGCTCCGCGATCCAGGCGAGCGCGTCGTGGCCGTCGCGTCCGTCGTCGTGGTAGGCGTAGAAGGTGCCCTCCGACTTGAAGCGTCCGCGGTCGTCCTGGATCACGACCGCGTAGCCGCGCCGCGCCCACCAGCACGCCCAGTCGACGTGCGGGCCGTGCAGCGACTCGTATGGCGTGCGCAGGAAGACGACCGGCCACTTGCCGCCGCCTTTCGGCAGGAACACGTCGGTGGAGAGCTTGACGCCGTCGCGCATCGGCGTCTTGAGGTCGTACAGGAAGCGGATTTCGTGGACAGGTTGGGAATGAGCTTGGGACCTAGTCATACAACTCCAGGGTCAACCCTGACACAAAGTAGTCCAAAGGTATTGTGCTTGGCTGAATGTCGCGGATGAACTCAATTCCCACAAGTCGATCATTTTGTCGTTCAGTGGGGATATTTATGGTAAGCATATCAATTACCGCTACTTGACCGTTGCTTGTTGTTCCTCTCCAAGCTTCACACGAATCAGGATCCGTTACGGTATCTGTTAATGGTTCGGGCCATGGTTCATTTGGTGCAATTCGAACGAAATTGCCAATCGCCCACTCCCTAACATTGACTCCAAGCACAATTGCTGTTGGATCTGGATTCGGTCCCGGTTGCATAACGAGCATGATGTGTCCAATCTTTTTTGCGCCATAACTTTTCCTTCCATCTCCAGCGTTAATCAGCAAGTGCATGGCCTTAAGGTTTGCGAAGGCCTTCTGGTGGAATATGAGAACCCTTTTGTTGTTCACGGATGGATCGCCCAAACTGAGCCTGGCATTTTCCATTTTGAAGGGAACACCTTGTACAAAGAAATCCCCAAATGGTGGTTTTGCATAGATGCTCAGATCGTGATTTGCCAACTGTGTCTTAATGAGAGGTATAGGCACAAAGTTTCTCTTCGGTATCGCAACCCGCTGGATCGGCTGTAGGATAGCCACGGCAACCCGATTAAAAACCTTCTCTTGTTCGGCTCTCGATAGGCTAGTCAATGGTTTGTCGGGTGAATTGACTGCCTGAAACTGCGATAAAGTCTTCGTTCGCCCGAACAAGCAATGCCCTACCACAACAATTAATACACGCATTCCATCAGTTTCTGCCGCCTTCAATATCCCCGGCAATTCATCGCTAGCAATGAACTCGGATGCCAAGAAATCTGCACTCACCAATAAAATGGCTATGGTAGCGGAATTGATGGCGGCCCGTATTTCTTCGCGCCATTTGTCGCCAGCGGATATCTTCGTATCTACCCATACGTCTATTATGCCTTCGCGTACTATTGGTTTAAGATGCACTTGAAGCCGATCAAGGAAATTCTTGTCTTTATGGCTATAGCTGACAAAAACCTTGGTTCGTACGGCACTCACAGCATCCTCCGATTGGATTCTGACTCAAACTTGCCAATGTCATTTAGGTCGGCGTATGCCTATGGCCGTGCCCGTCGCTGATGCCAAGATAGCGTTCAAGGATGTTTGGAATGGCACACCCTTCTGACACCGATCTCGACCGCGTGATTGAGCGCGCGCGGGCCGATCTGGACCTCGCGCAACTGGCCGTGCTTCGGCAGTTCACGCCTGAGCGCCGCCTGCAGTTGATGTTTGAACTATGCGAGTTCGTGCATCATGCGATCATCGCGTACGAGCGCCAGCGCGCGCCGGACATCAGCGACGAAGAGTTGTGCGCGCGCTACCGTAGGCACATCCACGCGACCTATGCAACCACAAAGCCTGCCTGAATTCGCTGCGTCCATTATCCGCACGCTCGAGGCGCTGGATATCGTCTATGCGGTCAGCGGTTCGTTTGCCAGCAGCTTGTATGGTGAAGCGCGCATGACGCAAGATATCGACATCGCCATGCGCATGCCGCTTGAGCAATCGGGACGGCTGGTCGACGCGATCCGCGCGCTCGGCTACTACATCTCCCACGAAGGCATTGTCGATGCCCTGGTTCATGGTCAGCCGTTCAACATCATCGACGGCATCAGCAGCTACAAGGCCGACCTGTATCTGACGACGGGCGCTCCGCTTGACGAATCGGCCCTCGCGCGCCGTCGACGCATTCAATATGACGCCCGCACGGGCGCTTCGGCTATGATGCTTTCCGCCGAAGATGTGATTCTATACAAGCTGCGCTTCTTGCGCATGGGCGAGTCCGAGAAACACGTGCGCGATATCTCGGGTATCGTTAGCACGGTTGGCGACGAACTCGACCAATCGTATATTGATCGCTGGGCGCAAACGCTCGGCGTTGCCGATCTTTGGGGCAAGATCCGAGCATCCTGAACCGCGCCCCGGTGTACCGCCCTCTCCCTTTACGCCGCCGTTTCCAGGAACGCCTTCAGCCACTGCACCATCTGCTCCACGTCGCCAAGGTGGATCATCTCGAACGGGCTGTGCGTGTAGCGCGTCGGCACGGCGATCAGCGCGGCCGGCACGCCGTTGCGGATGAACGCGCCGCTGTCGCTGCCGAAGCGCGCAAAGATCGCCTGCTGGATCGGGATATTCGCCTTCTGCGCCGCGCGGCCCAACGCCAGCGTCAGCGCGCGGTTGTACGAGATGCTGTCTTTGTGCACCAGCATTGGCCCGCCGCCGAGCTTCGCGTCGGCGTGGCGCGGGTCCACGCCCGGCACGTCGCCCACCAGTCCCACATCGAGCGCGATCGCCAGATCGGGCCTGACGTCGTCGGTCACCGAGTACGCGCCGACCAGACCGATCTCTTCCTGGATCGTCGAGCCGTAGTGCAGTTCGTACGCCAGCTTGCTGCGGTCGAGCACGTCGAGCAGGCGGTCCATGATTGCCAGCAGCATGCGGTCGTCCATCGCCTTGCCGTAGGCGATGTCGCCGATGCGGCGCGTCGGCGGGTTCCAGATGACGCGGTCGCCGACTTGCACGCCGCGCGCCAGCACCTCGGCCCGGCTGCGCGCGCCGATATCGACCCAGACGTCGTTCCAGTCGAGCTGCGTCTTGGCGCGCTGCTCCTCGCTCAGGATGTGCCCAGTCAGCGTGGCGAAGATGCCCTCGACATAGCCGGTGGCGGTCAGCACCAGCGCCGGGAACCCGAGCGGCAGCAGCATGCTGCGCATCGCCGGCTTCTGCAATGTATCGAGCTGGCCAGTCGAAATCCAGACGAAGCCGTTGTCGTCGATATGCCGGACGATGTAGCCGAGCTCGTCGGCGTGTGCCGCCAGCAGCAGTCGCGGTCCGCGCCCGCCGACTTTGGCGATCAGGTTGCCGACCTTCGTCAGCGACAGCGATTCGACGCGCTCGTGCCAGTTCTCGCTCAGGTAGTCCTGCACCGACTTCTCGTCGCCGCCCGGGCCGGGCAGCTCACATAACGTTTTGATCAGATTGAACATTGGTTGATTTCCATATCATAATCATGGTAGGGGCGAAGCATTTGCGTGCGCGGCCAAGCGTAAACCAAATACAGCCGTGCAAATGCTTCGCCCCTACGGGTTAATGCCGTACACCGTTCGCGCGCGCTCGGCGCTGACCTTGCCATCGCGCACATCGCGCCGCACGCGCTCCGGCTCGCGCTCGCGCGGGTCGCCGTACCCGCCGCCGCCGCAGGTGCGGTAGCTGACCACGTCGCCGGGCTCCAGTTCGACGGTCGTCTTGGATGAGAGCACGCGCATCGCGCCGTCGGGGTTCAGCACGTATTCGGCCTTGAGCCCGGCGTGGCCGCCGAACAGCCCGTGCGGCCCCTCGCGGTCGCGGTCGGCGAGTACCGTGAACGTGAGCGCATGGTCGAAGCGGTAGTCGCGCCGCACGCCGAGCCCGCCGCGGAAGCGGCCCGGCCCGTCGGAGTCGTTCACCAGTTCGTAGCGCGTGATCTGCACCGGGTAGTTGCGTTCCGTCTCCTCGATCGGCGCGTTCTCCGTGTTCTGTCCGTGCGTCTGCACCGCATCGGGACCGTCGCTGGCGTGCCGTCCGCCGTAGCCGCCGGAGACCGTTTCAAGGAAGCAGTAGTAGTCGCCATCGCGCGGGTTGATGCCGCCGAAGCCGGCGTGGCAGATCATCGCTTTGGTGCCGGCCGGCATCTGCTCCGGCAGGGCAGGCGCCAGCGCGTGGAAAATGACGTCGGTCAGGCGCGCGTTCGTCTCCCAGCCGGCGACGACCGGAGCGGGCGACTGGCAGTTGACGACCGTGCCCGCCGGCGCGATCAGCCGCACGCATGCGTAAAACCCCGCGTTAGTCGGCAAGTCGGGGTCGAGCAGGCACTTGAGCGCGTACGCGCAGGCGGAGAACGTCTGCGCGTAGGTTGCGTTCACCGGTGCGCGCCGTTGCGGGTCGCAGCCAGTCAGGTCGAACAGCACGCCCTGCTCGTCGATGACAACCTGCGCGGCCAGCTTGACGCGCTGGTCGCTGTACGCGTCGTTGTCCAGCCAGCCTTCGGCGCGGAACGTGCCGCGCGGTAGTTTGGCCAGTTCGGCGCGCGCGCGGCGCTCGGTGTAGACGATCAACTCGTCGATGTACGTTTGCAGGACGGCGGGGCCGACCTGCGCGGCCAGCGCGGCGAGGCGGCGCGCGCCGGTGTTGTTGGCCGCCAGTTGGGCGCGGAAGTCGCCGGCCGTCTCGTGCTTGGAGCGGATCTGCGACAGGATCAGCCGGAAGATGTCGTCGATTATGCGGCCGCTGCTGACCAGCTTGACCGGCGGGATGATGACGCCTTCCTGGAACACTTCGCGGAACGCGCCGATGCTGGCCGGCGCGCCGCCGCCCACATCGACGTGATGCGCCAGCGAGGCGACGTAGCCGATCCGGTCTGCGTCGCCCGACGCGTAGACCGGCGCGATCAACGTGATGTCGTTGAGGTGCACGCCGCCGCGGTACGGGTCGTTGGTCAGGATCGCGTCGCCGGGACCGAGGTTGTCCGCGCCAAACTCGCGCACGGCGCGCGGCACCAGCTCGACGAACGAGCCGAGGTGGTTCGGCTGCGCGAACGATTGCGCCACGACGCGCAATTGCCGGTCGAAGAACGCGCAGGAGAAGTCGGCGCGCGTCTTGATGTTGGTCGAGTAGGCGCTGCGCCGCAGCGAGACGGCCATCTCCTCGGTCGCCTCCAGCAGCGCGTTGCGAATCACTTCAAACTTGATGGGGTCCATGGAGGCGCGGCGTCAGGCCGCAACCGGCGCGCCCTCGCGCACGGCGATCTGCTCGCGCAGGAAGTCGATCGACTGCTGGTCGATGGTGAACACGACGGTGATGACTGGCGCCTTCGGCTTGAGCGCATCGAGCCGCGCCATGCACGAGCGCGTCACCACAATCGCTTCGGCGCGCTCGTGCATGGCGCGCAGGCGCGCGGAATCTTCGATCAACGCGGGTGTGATGGTCGCCGACGGATGGTAGGTGCGGATGATGTGCTTCAGATTATCCACCGTGCCCGCGCGGTCGCAGACCAGCCCGATCTGCTGGGCGTGCAGGCGCGCGATCTTCAGCAGCGCGTCATGCGTCGGCATGGCGTGGACGCCGATCACTTTGCCCTTGCTCTCCGCGCCGAGCGCCTGCGTCACTTCGCTCAAATGGTAGAAGGTGGTCACGAGCAGGTCGTAACGCGCGGCGTACTCCGGCGCACGGCGCAGGAAGTCGGCCAGCATCATGCCCTGCAGCGGCCGGCCGACGGCATCGCTCAGCGTGC
Organism: Chloroflexota bacterium; assembly: GCA_016235055.1. NCBI lineage: Bacteria > Bacillati > Chloroflexota > Chloroflexota bacterium. Next base: position 36,379 of record JACRMK010000039.1, read on the forward strand.
CGCCCATCTCCGCGATGTCGGCGGCGTTGCATTCGATGAAGGCGAGCTTCAGGCCGGGCGCGCCGTACACGTGGTCGATGCGGCGCGCGATCTCGCCGAGCACGATGTCGCGGCTGACGGCGCGCTGCTTGGCGTCGTCGAGCAACTGGTCGAGTCGCGCCAGCCAGCGACTATCGGCCACACCGAGCGCCGGCTCGCTCTCGCGCACGAAAGCGCCGCGTCCGCGCACCAGTTCCAGGTAACCCTTGCGCTCCAGTGCCTGGTATGCGCGCACGACGGTATTCTTGTTCACATGCATGCGCCCGGCCATGTCGCGCACGGTCGGCAGCTGCTTGCCCTCGCCGTACGTGCCCTGCCGGATGCGCTCCTCCAGCCACTGCTCGATTTCCACCGACGTGCGGGCGTGGGACGGAATTCGGTTTGTATTCATGTCTGAGGTACAATTTGCCGGAACGATCTATAGTCCTAGGGACTAAGGTCGATTTGTCGCCCGAATAATAACAAAAAAACGGTGCGCGTGTCAATTGTGTGACATACAATTCTTGACAAGAGCGGGGCAAATCTGGTATAAAATCGCCACCATACCAGCGGTGCGGTGCCTGACGCCGGCTCGCCCATTTCACTATCCGGGGTACAACCGATGAAGATCACCGAAGTCGAAGTCATCCCGTTGCGCATTCCGCAGCACAATATCCATATCGCCGACGGCATTCAGGATGATGTGATTGTCCGCGTGCACACCGACGAGGGTATCATCGGCGTCGGCGAAGCCGACTCGATGCCGCTGGCGGTCAAGGCGATCGTCGAAGCCTGGTCGTCCTGGCCGCGCTCGCAGGGCCTGCGCAATGTGTTGGTCGGCGAGGACCCGCTGAACGTCGAGATGCTCTGGCAGAAAATGCAGACGGCGACGTTGTGGCTGGGGCGCAACGGCGTCGCGCAGTCGGCGATTGCCGCGGTGGATATCGCGCTGTGGGACATCGCCGGGCAGGCGCTCGGCAAACCGGTGCACCAACTGCTCGGCGCGGCGTACCGCGACCGTGTGCGCGTCTACGCCAGCACGCTCTTCACCGAAGATCCCGGCGAAATGACCGCCGTTGGGCAGAAGTACGTCGCGCAGGGCTTCAGCGCCGTCAAGTTCGGCTGGGGGCCGATGGGACGCAGTCTGGCCGGTGATGTCAAGCTCGTCGAGACGGCGCGCCGCGCGGTCGGCGATGCGACCGATCTGCTGATTGACGCCGGGTGCCCGTTCAAGGCGCGCGATGCGATCCAGCGCGTGCGCGCGTTCACGCCGTACAAGCCGTTCTGGTTCGAGGAAGCGCTGGAAGGCGACGATCTGGACGGCTACCGCCGGTTGTCGCGCGCCGCCAACGGCGACATGCGCATCGCGACCGGCGAGCAGGATTGCGCCTATAATGCGTTTGAGGCGCTGATCACGCAGGGCGAGGTCGATGTGATCCAGCCCGATGTGTCACGCGCGGGCGGTTTCACCGAGTGCCGCCGCGTCATGCTCATGGCGCAGCGCCACGCCCGCCTGTGCGTCTTCCATGCCTGGAAGTCCGGCATCCTCGTCGCCGCAACGCTGCAGATGGCGGCGATCACGCCCGACATCCCGTTCTGCGAATACACCGTCAGCGAGTCGCCGCTGCGCCGCGAACTGGTGGACGTCGCGACGACGCTGAAGGGCGGCGTCGCCACGATCCCGCAGAAACCCGGCCTCGGCGTGACGCTGAACATGGACGTGGTCAACCACTATCGCACCGACAAATAGACGGCTGCTGGTCGCCGGCGCCCGCTTCCGGGCATGGCTTAGATCTGGACGAACGGGTCGCTGCACCGCGCCCGCACCGGCGCACCGATGCGCCGGAATTTCGGCACAGCAATCATTTCCTCAATACGCCGGTGCAGGTGGATGCCGGAACCGACCGACTCCGCCGCACACGGCGGCCATCGGGGACACCGTCCCCAGTCAGCCACATCATCCTGAGGAGGATTGAGCATGGACGAACATCAGGCAGGACAAACACCCAAGATGACCCGCCGCACGTTCCTGGGTGGCGCACTCACGCTCGGCGGCGCGGCAGTGACCAGCGTGGTTCTCGCGGCCTGTGGCGCGCCACCGACCGCAGCGCCCGCAGCCAACACCCCGGCGGCCGCCGGCACTAAGGCCCCGGTCGCCGCGACAACGGCCCCCGCGGCGGCCAAGCCGAAGTCGGGCGGCAAGGTCACCTGGGCGCTCGACCAGGACCCGGTCAACCTGATTCCCTTTGGCGCGATCAGCACCTCAAACCACTGGGGCAAGGAAATGATGTATGATTCGCTCGTCGAGTGGGACAAGGACCTCAAAGTCCAGCCCGCACTCGCCGAGAAATGGGAGACGCCGGACGAAAAGACCTGGATCTGGACGCTGCGCAAGGGCGTCAAGTTCCACAGCGGCGATGAAGTGACCGCCGAGGACGTGAAGTATTCGATCGACCTGCAGGCCAACCCGCCGGCGCCGGGCATCAAGATCGCGCAGTATCCGAGCATCGTCAGCACCGAGATCGTGGACAAGTATACGATCAAGTTCAACATGAAAGGCCCCGATCCGACGGTGCTGGGCTACCTGGCGTGGTCGCGCTACAGCCCGATCATCCCGAAGGGTGCATACGACAAAGGCAACCTCGTCACGACCGGCATCGGCACCGGCCCGTTCAAACTGGTCGAGTACGTGGCCAGCGACCGCGTCGTCTACACCCGCAACAAGGAGTTCTGGAAGCCGGGGCTGCCCTACCTCGACGATCTGGTCTACAAGGTCCTGCCGGACGAGAACTCGCGCGTGGCCGCGCTGCGCGCCGGGCAGATTGACGGCACCACCGTGCTGGCCGACACCGCCCGCACGCTGAAGAACGATCCGAACCTCGTGATTCTGAAGGGCGTGTTCTCCGCGCCGCGCCAGTTGCAGTTCACGATCAAGGGCGACGGCAAACCGTGGAACAAGAAGCCGGTGCGCCAGGCGATGAGCAAGGCGATCGACCGCCAGGAGATCATGGAAAAGGTGTTCGCCGGCGAGGCCGTGCTGACCGGCCCGGTCACCACCGGCTATGGCGATTGGTTCATCGACCCGAAGGAACTGGCGGCCTCGTTCTACAAGTACGACGTGGACGGCGCGAAGAAGTTGATGGCCGACGCCGGCCTGGCGGGCGGCTTCCCGATCACGCTGTATGCAATCAGCAACAACCCCTCAACGCAGGTCGCCGAGGTGGTCAAAGAGCAACTCAAGAAGATCAACATCGACGTGACGGTGGTGGCCGAGGAGATCGGCCCGTTCGCCAAGCGCAACGGCGACGGTACCTTCGACTTCTGCTGCACGGCGCGCGGCATGCGCCACGACGTGTCGGGTTTCATCAACGAGTACGGCCGCCCGACCACCGGCGCGGCCGCCACCTGGTTCAACAAGGGCGACGGCTGGAAGAACGACGAGGCGATCAAGCTGTACGACCAACTGGTGACGGAACTGGATAGCGCCAAGCGGCACCAGCAGGCGCGCCGCATCCAGGAGATCGCGCTGGACGAGTTCCCGCACATCACGCTGTGCCAGGAATACAAGTTCATCGCGGTCCGCAAGCAGGTGCAGGATATGTACGTCGCGTTCACCGATTTCTTCACCGGCCTGCGCACGGCCTGGCTGGCGTAACATATAGCGTTTCGGCCGGCCGGAGTGTCACTGCGATGCTCCGGCCGGCCCCGTGTATTAATCGTGCTTATGGGCAAATACATTCTCGGCCGGCTGGTGCTGCTCGTGCCGACCATTATCGGCATGTCGCTGCTGATCTTCCTGATGGTGCGGCTGATGCCGGCCGATATCGTGGACGCAATGGTCGGCGCCGATCCTACCTACGGGCCGGAAGAAAAGGCCGTGCTGCGTCACCAGTTCGGGCTCGATGAGCCGATTCCGGTGCAGTACGTGCGCTGGCTGACCGATATCGCGCGTGGGGACCTGGGCCGCTCGTTCCGCACCCGCGATCCGATCGTCAACAAGCTGGTCCAGAGCCTGCCGATCACGCTGGAACTGGCCTTCCTGTCCATTACCATGTCGGTGATCGTCGCCATACCGCTGGGGGTGCTGTCGGCGGTGCGGCGCGACGGTCCGATCGACCTGCTGGCGCGCGGCGGCGGCCTGATCGGGCTGGCGTTCCCGAACTTCTGGTTGGCGACGATGTTCCTGCTGATCACGTCCGTCTGGTTCCATTGGGTGCCGTCGATCATCTGGATCCCGCCGACGCAGGACCTGTTTGGCAATCTCCAGCAGATGTTCCTGCCGGCGCTGGCGCTCTCGGTGCAGTTGATGGCGGTCGAGATGCGCATGGCGCGGGCGTCGATGCTGGAAGTCTTGCGGCAGGATTATATCCGCACGGCGCGCGCCAAAGGCCTGAACGAGCCGCGCGTCGTCTTCAGGCACGCGCTGCGCAACGCATTTATCCCGGTCATCACCGTAATTGGCATCCAGATGGGCTCGCTGATGGGCGGCTCGGTCATCATCGAGCAGATCTTCGGCCTGCCCGGCGTGGGCTGGTTCCTGCTGCAGGGCATCTTCGGCCGCGATTATCCGGTCGTGCAGGTCACCGCCCTGTTTCTGGCGACGGTCTTCGTCGTCGTGAACCTGCTGGTGGATATCGCGTACGCCTATCTTGATCCGCGCATCCAATACAGTTGACGGCCGCAAACCTATGAGCGAAGCTCCGTTGACCCTCTCGCCGGCCCCCGTCTTTGTCGAACGACCCCGAATTCCCTGGTGGGTGCAGCTTGGCCGCCTGCCGCGCCGCCATCCGATCGGCGCGATCGGCGCCGCGGTCATTACACTGGTCATCCTGGTGGCGCTGTTCGCGCAGGTCATCGCGCCGTACAGCCCCACGTCGCAGGGCGGCAAGCGGTTGATGTCGCCGTATCCGGAGACGCAGTATCTGCTCGGCACGGACGTGCTGGGCCGCGATGTCTTCTCGCGCATCATCTACGGCTCGCGCATCTCGCTGTGGGTCGGCATCGTCGCGGTCGGGCTGGCGTTGGCGCTGGGCGGCGTCACCGGCGTGTTGACCGGCTACATCGGCGGTCGCTTCGACAATCTGGTGATGCGCCTGGTGGATGTGATGTTTGCGTTTCCGAGCCTCGTGCTGGCGATCGTGATCGCCGGCCTGCTCGGCCCGAGCACGACCAATGCCATGCTGGCGATCGGCATCATCTATGCGCCGGCGTTCGCGCGCGTCACGCGCAGCTCGGTGCTGGCAGTGCGCAACGAGTTGTATCTGGAGGCGGCGCGGGTGGTCGGCGGGCGCGATCTGCACATCATCTGGAACTACATCCTGCCCAACATCATGGCGCCCGTCATCGTGCTGACGACGCTGCAGATGTCGACGGCGATCCTGACCGAGGCCTCGCTCTCGTTCCTCGGACTGGGCACGCAGCCGCCCGAGCCGTCGTGGGGCGTGATGCTGAACGAAAGCCGCAAATACATGGAGATCGCACCCTGGCTGGCGGTCTATCCCGGGCTGGCCATCGTCTTCGCCGTGCTCGGCTTCAACTTCCTGGGCGACGGCCTGCGCGACGCGCTCGACCCGCGCTTGAAGGAATAGGGGTCAGGGAGCGGGGCAAACTGGCTAACCGCAAAGCACGCAAAGGAAAAACACTTACCGCAGAGGACGCAGAGAGCGCAGAGAAAATCACGCTAACCGCAAAGCACGCAAAGAGCGCCAAGAAAACTACCGGCTAACCGCAAAGCACGCAAAGAGCGCAAAGGAAAGGCACTTACCGCAAAGCACGCAAAGAGCGCCAAGAAAACTACCGGCTAACCGCAAAGCACGCAAAGAGCGCAAAGGAAAAACACTTACCGCAGAGGACGCAGAGAGCGCAGAGAAAATCACGCTAACCGCAAAGCACGCAAAGAGCGCCAAGAAAACTACCGGCTAACCGCAAAGCACGCAAAGAGCCGCAGAGAAAATCACGCTAACCGCAAAGCACGCAAAGAGCGCCAAGAAAACTACCGGCTAACCGCAAAGCACGCAAAAAGCGCAAAGTAAAACCTGAGAATACAACTGATGGACGAAAATTCGCTATCGAACCAAATTATTGGCGCGGCCATAGAAGTCCATCGGCATCTGGGACCCGGGCTTCTCGAATCCGCGTACGAAGAATGCCTTGCGCATGAATTTGCGTTGCGCAACATCAGCTTCGAACGACAGAAGCCAGTCCCTGTGCAGTACAAAGATGTTCGGCTAGATTGCGGCTTTCGCCTTGACTTCCTCGTGAGCGGTCTAGTTGTCGTCGAACTGAAAGCGATTGACACGCTGGCGCCTATTCACGACGCCCAGGTCCTGACGTACCTGAAACTGACGGGCTGCAAACTGGGCTTGCTGCTCAACTTCAACGTGCGCGTCATACGCACCGGCATTCGCCGGCTGGCACTCAACCTTTAACCTCCCGGCCTGCTCTTATGGTTTTCCTTTGCGCTCTCTGCGCTCTTTGCGGTCAATAATGATTCTGAATCCTTTGCGATGAAAGGTTTTGCCATGTCATCATTCAAAGCAGGCGCGGCGCGCTGTGATGTGACACCCCCGGTTGGCATCGCGCACGGCAACTGGAGCGCGCAGGCGCACGATCGCGCCGAAGGCGTCGATCGCCCGCTGAACTGCACGGTGCTGGCCGCCTCCGACGGCAACGAAGAGGTCATTATCGGTGTCTGGGATCTGTTGTTCCCGCCCAGCGGTGACTGGCTGGTCGAGTGCCGCCACCGCATTACCGAACTGACCGGCGTTCCCGCCACGCATATTCGCCTCTCGGCCACGCATACGCACGCCGGCCCGAACCTCTCCAAGCCGTGGTTCAGCGGAGGCGCGGAGATGATCGAGCCGTACGTTGCCAGCCTGACCGACCGGCTGGCGGGCACCGCGCTGGCCGCGCACCGTGCCATGCGCCCCGCGCGCGTCGCCGGCGGCAAAGGCTCGTGCGCGGTCAACAGCAACCGGCGCATCGTCTGGCCGGAAGGCAAGTCCGACCTGGTCAACCACCCGGCCACGCTGTCGTTCAAGGGCGGCGATCCGACGCCGATCCTGATGGGGCCTAACCCCGACGGCTTCGTCGATCATGAGGTCGGCGTCATCCGCATCGATGACCTCGACGGCAACGTGATCGCGATTCTGGTGAACTACCAGGCGCACCCGACGATCATGGCGTTCGACAACCGCTTGCTGTCGCCGGACTACCCCGGCACGGTCGCGCACGCCGTGGAGCAGGTCATGGGCGGCCTCTGCCTCTTCCTGCAGGGCGCGGCAGGCAATCAGGACACCGTGCGCGACGCCGCCTGCGATCCGGCTGATGCGCGCTGGGTCGGCAAGATGATCGCGCTGGAAGTGGGGCGTGTGGCCGAGTTGATCGAGACGCAGCCGCGCAAGCGTGAGGTCGTGCGCGTCGTCGAGTCGTCGTGGCCGATGGGCGTCGTGAAGCGCGTGCCGGCCGGCGAAGCCGACGGCACGGTCCACGCCATCGCGCGCAAGGTCGCCGTACCGCTCGACTACCGCGAGCCGCCGACGCCCGCCGAGGAGCAGCACCTGCGCGACCTGCAACAGCGGCTGGAAGACCTGCGGAAACAGGGCGCGCCGGAGACGCAGATCCGCGAGGCGAACATGCAGGTGCGCCGCCAGTTGCTGCACCAGAACTGCAACCGCATCCGCTCTACCGGGCAGTCGCTGGAGATCGAGTTCCAGGCGATCCGGCTGGGCAACTGCGCGCTCGTCGGCATCCCGGTCGAGCCGTTCGCCGAGATCGGCGTGGCGGTGAAGAAAGAATCGCCGTTCGAGACGACCTTCTTCAGCGGCTATACCAACGGCGTGCACTGGTACATGGCGATGCCGTACGCGTTCGAGGAAGGCGGCTACGAGTTGTGGGTCTGCCCGTTCGCGCCCGGCGCGCCGGTCGTGACGGTCGATGCGAGTTTGAAGTTATTGCATGAACTGAAGAAGGACTAACCGCAGAGAGCGCAGAGGCCGCTGAGGAGAACCCTGTTTGCCGCTGCGTGCTCTGCGGTAAGAATGCTCGGCCCGCCACGCTGCGAGTCATCGCGCGTTCCCGTGCCGAAATGGCGTGCCACGCAATACGCGTCGATAGTTGAGCGGCCGACAGTCCGAGCATTACCAAAGCACAGGACGAGATCGACTATGATAATCCGCGACATTCGCTGCGCCGGCCTGCGCGGGGCCACCCCGGAAGGCGGCTGGAGCAACGAACTGCGCCCCGACGACTGCGTGCACACGCTGGTCGTCGTGCACACCGACGAAGGGCTAACCGGCGTTGGGAGCGTCTTCACCAACGACGCGCTTGCGCGCGCCGCGCTCGACGTGCTCGCGCCGCTCTATTTCGGCGAGAACGCGCTGGAGCCGGAGCGCGTCAGCGAAAAGCTGCACCAGCACATGTTCTGGCTCGGGCGCGGCGGCAGCATCACGCACACCGTCAGCGGCATCGACATCGCGCTGTGGGACATCCTCGGCCAGGCAACCGGCCAACCGGTCGGCCGCCTGCTGGGCGGGCGCTACCGCGAGCGCGTGCGCCCCTACGGCTCCATCCTGATGGACGAGCCGGAGCCGTTGCGGGAGCACATCCTGCAAGTCAAAGCCCAGGGCTTCCGCGCCGTCAAGATGGGCTGGGGCCCGTTCGGGCGGCACTCGCATCAGAAGGACGAGGCGATCGTGCGCGCCGCCCGCGACGCGCTCGGCCCGGACGGCGACTTGATGGTGGACGCCGGCGGCAGCGACGCGCACTGGACGAACGGCTACAAATGGGCGCGGCGCACCGCCGACATGCTGGCCGAATACAACGTATACTGGTTTGAGGAGGCGCTGCATCCGGACGCGCTCGACGACTACGTGCGGCTACGCGAGCATGCGCCCCTGCCGATCACCGGCGGCGAGGTGCTAACGCGGCGGCAGGCATTCCAGCCATGGCTAGAGGCGGGCGCGTTCGACATCGTCCAGCCCGACGTGACAAAGGTGGGCGGCATCAGCGAGGAACGGCGCATCGCGTGGATGGCGCAGGAGCACGGCGTGCGCTTCATCCCGCACGGTTGGAACACCGCCGTCGGGCTAGCTGCCGACCTGCACCTCGCCTCGGCTATCCCAGGCACCGACTTCGTCGAGTATCTCACCGGCTCGCCGTTCATCGACGACATCGTCGCCGAGCCGTGGACACTCGACGCCGACGGTATGCTCGCTATCCCGGACAAGCCGGGCCTCGGCCTGACGCTCGACTGGGACGCCGTCAAGCGCTACACGCGCGGCGAGAAGCTGCTGGACTAGAGAAAAACAATCCAACACAAAGACACGGAGACACAAAGAAGACTTCTTCTGGTTTGTTCCTTGGTGTCTTCGTGTCTTTGTGTTGAGATTTTTAATCTTGATCATGCGGGAGGCGGCAGTGTGTTCGTTCATCGAATCATATAAGGCTGACATCATCAGCCAGTATCGGGCGCAGAAAGAGATGGCCGACGCGGCGCTGGCACGTATCAGCGACCGCGCGTTCTTCGAGCGGCTCGGCACCGGCGACGACCACACCAACAGCGTGGCGATCCTCGTCAAGCATCTCGGCGGCAACCTGCGCTCGCGCTGGGCCGATTTCCTGACGACCGACGGCGAGAAACCCGACCGGTACCGCGAGCGCGAGTTCATCGCCGAGGCCGACGAGACGCGCGCCGGCATCATGCAGCGCTGGGAGATCGGCTGGCAGACGCTGTTCGACGCGCTCGCCAGCCTGTCGCCGGCGGACTTCGACCGCACGATCACGATTCGCGGCGAGCCGCACAGCATCGTGCAGGCACTGCACCGCAACCTGCTGCACGCCGCGCACCACATCGGCCAGATCGATCTGCTGGCCACACTGCTGCACGACCGCGGCGGCTAAGGCGCGCATGACGCTGCCGCAAACACTGCGCAGGGTGTGGCGGCGCGTGGAGCGCAACGCCGCGGGCGATCTCGCGCCCGGCGCGCGCGCCGCCCTGCGTGTCGAGTTGGCTGGCGGCATGCTCTACGGTTTGCTGAACGCAGCCGCGCAGTTCGTGCCGGTCGTGGTGCGGCGGCTCGGCGGCGGGCCGGAACTGATCGCGTCTTACGGCGCGGTCGGCTACATCTCGCTGATCATGGCCGGGCCGCTGGTGTTCTCGCTGCGGCCGCGCCGCGCGCTGCGGTTTGTCGTCCTGTGCTGGGTCGCGTCGCGCGGGCTGTTTCTGCTGACGGGGCTGAACGCGTCACTGGACGGGTTTCTGCTGGCCGTGCTCGGCTTCGCGCTGATCGAGTACATCCCCGGCCCGGCTTACGCGCGCATCGTGCAGAGGTTGTACCCGCCCGACCAGCGCGGCCGCGTCATGGCGCTGGTGCGCTTCGGCATGGCGCTGGCGATGGTCTGTGTCGCGCCGCTGATGGGCGGCCTGCTCGACCTGGGCGGCCCGCAGGCTTTGTACCCGCTGGCCGGGCTGGCCGGCATCGGCGCCGCGCTCGTGTACAGCCGCCTGCCGGTGGACGAGCGCACCGTGTCGTTCGAGCGGGCGTCGGCGCTGAGCTTCATCTGGCGCATCCCGCAGCGCGACCATCGCTACGCGCTGCACCTGCTCGGCATGATCATGTTCGGGATTGGCGGCCTGATGCCCAGCTCGCTTTATCCGCTGATGCAGGTCGACCGGCTGCACCTGTCATATACCGACCTCGGCATACTCGGGCTGGCGCAGTCGGCGTTCTGGATGCTCAGCTACCCGTACTGGGGGCGGCAGATCGACCGGCGTGGCGGGCCGTACGTGCTCGCGATTTCGGCGGCGCTGAGCGCGATCGTGCCGCTCAACTACATCTGGGCGAGCAATGCATGGACGCTGATCCCGGCGTTCGTGGCGTCGGGACTGATCGCGGCCGGCACCGATATCGGCTTTCTGAACGCGGCGATCCAACTGGCGGAACCGTCGCGTGTCGCGGAGTATGTGGCCACGCAGTCGCTGCTGATGGGCGTGCGCGGCATCGTCGGGCTGTATGTCGGCGTGTTCCTGCACGCGATGGGCGTCCCGCCGGAACCGATCTTCGTGATCGGCGCGGCGCTGAGTATCGTTGCCCTGGTGATGTTCCGTACCGTCGGACGGATGACCAACACGACGTCAGTAGGGGCAGGTCTCTGACCTAATTGTCATAGGTTAGCGTAAAAGTGGCGTTGTCAAGGGGTAAAAGGTGGCAATTTGCACTGCGGAGTGGGAATGAGTAGCATGAAGCATGACCCAATCCAGCCAGCCTCCCAGCGACAACCGCCATCACCGCGCGCG
>JACRMK010000040.1 GCA_016235055.1 Chloroflexota bacterium
TGGCCACCAAGCTGCCCCCTCATCCCCTGGCCCCTTCTCCCCCGCGCACGGGGGAGAAGGGGAAAAGTGAATGGGGAGGTGCGCGGCGGCACAGCCGCCGCGCACCTCCCCATCGAATCACTCCCCCTCCCAACGAAGTTGGGAGGGGGTCGGGGGAGGGCAGCATTACTTACTCGTCGAATCGGTTTGCGTGATAAACACCTGAGGACCAGCGCATGACAAGCCGCTATTGGAAAGTACCCGTCCAATGCCAAATTGAGAATTGCTGCCCGGCATCCGGCGTGATTGCGCGACGCGAAGCTTCGTGTTATAGTGTTGCGAACATTTCGCGAACGCAAGCGCTTCCTCTCCGGCGATCGTTGACGCAGCAGCATCCAATCCTCCCCGAAGCCGGCAACAGCATACAACAACTGTCCGTCTATGACTCTTAGCGACTCGGTCAGCAATCAGATTCTGCAGGAGCGCGAGCTGCGTTTCGCATCGCTCGGCCTGCCGCAGAGCTTCGTCGTGCCCAGCTACGGCGGACGCTCGATCGTTAACATCCCGGCGTCGATTGTGCGGATGTTTGGCGGCAAAATGCACACCGCGCCACTCGATCCCTCGATCATCCGTCCATACATGCGCGGTGTGGAGCGTGTCGTGCTGGTCATTGTGGATGCCATGGGCTATGGCCGTCTCGCGCACGCGCTGGAGCGCAACCCAGACAACGGCTTTCACGCGCTGTTGCGCGGCGGCGGCAGCCTGCACCCGCTGACATCGGTCTTTCCGTCCACGACCACGGCCGCGTTGACGGCGCTCTGGTCGGGCTACGCGCCCGCCGAGCACGGCTTCATGGGCTACACGATGTTCCTGCGCGAGTTTGGCGTCCGCGCCGAGATGATCGGCTTCAATCCGGCGGCGACCGAGCGGCAGGGCCACGAGCAGTTGCTGGCGGGGGGGCTGGATCCGGACAGCTTCCTGCCCGTGCCGTCGCTGCCGCAGACGCTGGCGCGCTATGACGTGCCGGTCTTCAACCTGATCGAGCAGGCCTACACGCGCAGCGCACTCTCGCGCGTGCAGATTCGCGGGCAGAAGGAGACGCGCGGATTCGTCACTTCGACCGACATGTGGATTGTGCTGCGCACCTGGCTGAAGCAGCACCCGTTGGAGCGCGCACTGTTTGTCGCCTACTGGAGTAAGATCGACACGCTCTCGCACCTGTACGGCCCGTCGTCGGAAACGATTACCAGCGAGATCGACAACTTGGCCTACACGTTCGAGCGCGAGTTCCTGCGCAAGCTGCCGCCCGAAGCGCGCGAGGGGACGCTGTTCCTGCTGACCGCCGATCACGGCCAGGTGGATACCCCGGCCGACCAGGCGATCTACCTGCGCGATCATCCAGCCCTGCGCGACCGCTTGCAGTTCAACTATACCGGCGACCCGCGCGCGCCGTACCTGACGGTGCGGAACGGCGAGGCCGACGCCGTGCGCGCCTACCTGGCCAAGAACCTGTCGCGCCAGTTTGTCGTGTTGGATTCGCAAGAGGCGCTGCGCGCCGGGCTGTTCGGCGGCGGCAAGCCGGCGCCCGAAACACGCTACCGCATCGGCGACCTGATTCTGCTGCCGCGCGGCCAGCAAATCCTCTGGGAGCGCAATGAGCCGCCGCGGCTGGTGGGCCGGCACGGCGCGCTCGACGCCCAGGAGATGCTCGTCCCGCTGATCGCTGCGCGGCTGGACGCCTGATCACGAGCCGCCCGATGAGTTCTTTCGAGTCAGTCCGTTCCACCCTGCGGCAATCGCCGCTCTTGAGAACGCTGCCGGCGCTCTTGCTGGATGCGCTCGCCGCGCGCGCCTCCGAGCAGCGTTACTGCTGCGGCGACATCGTCTTTCACGACGGCGATTCCGGCCGCAGCCTGTACCTGATTGCGTCCGGCGAAGTCGATATCGTCATCGACCATCACGGCCAGGAGTTCGTGCTTGCGCGGATCGGCGCAGGCGAGCCGTTTGGCGAGATGGCGCTGATCGACGATTCGCCGCGCTCGGCGACCGTGCGCGCGTCGAGCCCGGAACTGGTCGTACTGGAGTTGCAGCGCTCGGATCTGCTCGAAGCGTTGCAGATCCACCCGCCCGCGCTGTATGAGATTCTCCGCCTGTTAACCGGGCGTTTGCGCGCGTCGGATTCGGTGCGGGTGCAAGAGCTGGTAAACAAGTTCGAGGCGCTGGCCGAGGCCAATCGGCGGCTGGAGAGCAACTATAACGCCACGCTGGCGGCGCTCTCGCAGGCGCTCGACCTGCGCGACCAAGCGATCTTCGGCCACTCCGAGCGGGTCAGCACTTACTCGCTGGCGATCGGCGACGCGCTGGCGCTGCCGGCGCAGCAACTGCACTCGCTGCGGCTGGGCGCGCTATTGCACGATATCGGCAAGATCGGCGTATCCGACACGATCCTGCGCAAGCCCGGCCCGCTATCGGCTGATGAAACGCAGGAAATGCGCCTGCACCCGGCCTGGGGCAAGCGAATCATTGAGGGGATCGAATTCCTGCGGCCGGCGCTCGATGTGGTCTATGCCCATCATGAGCGATGGGATGGGCGCGGCTATCCGCGCGGATTGCGCGGCGACGATATTCCCCTGACGGCACGCATATTTGCCGTGGTCGACGTGTTCGATGCGCTCACGATGGTGCGCCCGTACAAGCTGGCCTGGCCGACCGCGCAGGCGCGCGAGCAGATTGTCGGCGAGTCCGGCAAAGCGTTCGACCCGCGCATAGTAGGCGCCTTCTTGCTGGTGTACCCGCAGTTTGTCGAGATCGTGCAGAAGGCACTGGCGGCTGCTGACTCGTTTGGCGGCGACGCCGCGTGAGTCGCGTTTAGCGCAGGGCAAACGGCCCGACGCGCACGGCGTCGCCGGCCGGCACGCCCGTGGCGTCAATGACCCGCAAGCGCGGTTGCCCGGGCGCGTTGGCGTCGTATACGCCGAGTTCCACAGAGTAGTTCCCTGCCGGCGCATCGGCCGGCAGCGCCAGATCGTACCACTGCCAGACCAGGTCGTCATCCTGCCACGACGAGGTTGGGTACGCCGAGCGATCCTCCTGCGTCCAGCGGCGCCCGTCGCTGTCTACCAGGTGCGCGAAGAAGTTGCGATTGAGATCGCCGGGAATTCGTCGCAGCACGCGCCAGTAGAGCAAAACGTGCAGGTGGTGGCCGGTGGGTGTCGCATCAACCCCCACCAGCTCGACTTCGTTGTTCATATTGGCATGCAGCGGGTAGGCCGGCGCGGGCGTCCGCAGACGGCGCAGGCCATCCGGCGGCAGATGGTACAACATGAACGCTGGCTTGCCCCGCTCGTCGGGCGGCCCCGCCTGGGTTGCGAGCGTTTTGAGCAGTCCCGCGCCGTCGCTCAGCGATTCGTTTGTTGCCGGAATGAAGTAACTCACCCCCCGGCCGCTGCGGTCGTCCGGCAGGACGAGCACGCGCCGGCCGTTGAACCACTGAAAACGCTGCTTGCGCGCCTGCATCAGGTATAGCGCGTTCTGGTCGAGGTCGGCCGCGTAGCGCGCCGACAGCATGACAGTGCCGGCCGGTTGCTGCGTGTCCAGGAAAGCGGCGATCTCGGCCAGATCGGCGCGATAGATCGTGCGCACCCGCGCATCGGTGGCCCAGCGTGTGAAGTAGTCCACCGTCGTGCTCGTCGTTTCCCAGGCCAGCAGCACCGCCAGCGCCGCGGTGAACGCCACCGCCCACGCGCGCCGCGCGGATGGCAGTCGCCCGCGCACGGCATCCAGAGCCAGCGGCGGCAGCATGACGATCAGCGGCAGTGCGGCGCTGCTACGCAGATATGACGGGCTGGCGCGCGTCACCGCGCTGGCGATGACGTTGCTGGCGATCCAGATCACGACGAAAGCGAAGCGTGGATCGCGCCAGCGGCGCACGCAGAGCGCCAGCCCCCCGTACGCGAGCAGGCCAATCACGAGGGTGAAGACGGGCCGGCCGGCAAGGTTGTAACGCCACGAGGGGTCCCCCGCAAACGCGAACATGCCAGCCACGCCGGCGATGTTGCGAGCCAGCGGCTCTACGTCGCCGGACAGCGCCGCGCGCATATCGGCGGCCAGATCTTCCGAGCGGCTGGTCGCATCGCCGGTGGTGGTCAGCACGTGAATGACCATCGGCGAGGCAACGACAGTGCCCAGTAGCAGCGCGACCACCAGGGCACGCCACTGCGCATGCCAGCGCGCGCGATTCCAGACGAGGAGATAGCCGGCGTACGCAGCGATGCTGAACGGAATCAGCGGCGCGGATTGGTACGTGTACTGCGCGAGGCCGGTTGCGACGCCGAGTGCGATGACGCCCGCCCGTCGTCGCTGGGGCCATGTGGATCCGGGTGGCGACGACACAAACACGACGCTGAATAGCCACGCGATCAGTGCCGCCATCATCAGCAGGGTCACCGGCTCCAGCCCGACGCGGCTTTCAAATAGCTGCCAGTGCGATACCGCCATCAGCGCTGCGCTGATCAGCCCGGCAAACACCCCGAACAGCCGGCGCGCGGCCAGCGCGGTAAAGATGATCGCGGCAAGCCCGCACACGACCGAAACCATGCGCAGGCTGACGATGTCAGCGCCGGCGAGGGCGAAAAACGGCGCGACCAGATAGGCGTGCAGGGGCAACACCCCGCCGTTCTGATCCCAGTAAAGTGGCCGCGCTCCGTCGATGATCTGAGTGGCGAAGTTGGCCGAGAATGTTTCGTCGTGCTGTGCGCCGGGCGGCGCGGCGCGCAGATCATAGATGCGCAGGACCAGTGCGACGAGCAGGATGCCGGTATAAAGCGCCAATTCGATGCGGCGTGTGACGGCTGGTGTGCTCACGGGCGCTGTACCTCGACCGGGCCGATGGTCACATGATCGCTACCATCCGAGAGTGTGAGCCGCACGCCGGTCTTCAGGTCGTACGCGCCCACGACGATCTGGTACGTTCCGGCCGGGGTTTCTTTGTCCACAACGATCAGGAAATCGTGGACGAGCGTCTCCGCCGGGTCCCAGCGTGTCGTCGGGTAGCCGCCGGCGCACGGCTGGTTGTCGTACTGCCCCCACAGCGGCGTGCCGGTGCGCGGGTTGGTCGGGCCGACCAGTTGCGCAAATACGGTGTACGCTGTCTGCATCGGCTGCTGCGCGCGCCAGAACAGCACGGTCGGAATGCCTTGCCCGGCGGCCAACCGGTCGGCCAGCAAGGTATAGCCGGTCAAGGTCATCTGGCCGCCGAAGGTTTTGCCGACTGCCGCACGCGGCACGTTGTTCCATACCTGTGCCGGCACCCGAAACATCGACAGGTACTCCTTGCCGGCGAAGTCGTCGGCCAATCGCGTGGCCGTTCCCTGCGGCCAGTACTCGCGCAGGTGGCCCAGCGTGCGGAAGTCCTCGCTGACAATCAGCATCGTTGCCGGGCGGTCGGGCGGCGGCGCGACGAGACACTTGCGCCCGTCGAACCACTTGAAATCCGGACGCGCCGCGCCCAGCGCAAACTGAATGCTCGCCTGGCCGCTGTCGAACGGCGACAGATACACCCGCTCGCCGGCCGGCAGGCCGCGCACCACATCGCCGATCTTCACAAGCCCAACGTCAAAGGCGTACCATATGCGCGGGTCGCGGGGCATGACGTTGAAGTACGCATTGAGCGACTGCGCAGCCGAGGCCAGCAGCAGTGCGCTCACCAGCAGCAGAGCAACCGGCGTCAGACGCGGGATACGCTGCGCTCGGTCGATGACCGCGCCCAGCCCCCAGCCGATCAGCAGCGCGGTCGGCGCCGCCGCGCCTAGCGTGCGCAGGAAGTTCGGCGCCGCTTCAGTGACGACCGATGGCACGAGCATGATCAGCAGCCATAAGATCACGAGCAGGTAGGGCGGCCGGGTTGCGCGCCGCATGACGAGCGCCAGCCCGAGCAGGAATCCAGCGGACAACCCCCAGTCAAGCGCCGGGCGGGCGGGCAGGTTGTGGCGCGGGTTGCTGTCGCCGGCGACGATGAACATGCCGGCGACTTTGCCGGCGTTCTCCATGATCGCCTCGGTCATCTGCCCCGGGCGTGTCGCCCAGACGGCGACCTGGTCGGAGCGGGTGAAGAAGGCGGCCGGGTGCTGAACATAATAGAACGCCAGCGGCGCGAATACGAGTGCAGCCACCACGGCGGCCACGCTCGCGCGCGCGAACGGGCGTCGCCACTGCGCGCGGTCGCGCCACAGTACCAGCAGCACGTACAGCGCGACGATGATATACATGAAGCGGATCGAAGGGTAGGTGTAGAAGCCGACGCCCAGTACGATGCCGGTTGAGACCGGCCAGATCCAGTCGCGCCAACCGGTCGGACGCGCGCCGCCGGCCGGGCGGAACGTGTAGAGCAGCAGCAGGAACGAGAGCGTACTGAACAACGGCACCAGAATCGGCTTGTAGCCCTCGCGAGAGGCGTTGACGTGCCAGTAGATCGTCGCCAGCACAAAAGCGGCAATGGCAGCCTGGCGTGTGGCGGCGCGCGCGCTGGCGCCGCCCTGCCGGAACAGTTCGAGCGCCAGCAGATAAAGCAACGGCACCGTCAGCGCGCCGAACAGGGCGCTTGGGAAGCGCACCGCAACCGGTGTCATGCCCAGCACGGATTCGCTTACCATAATGGCGTACTGGAGTATCGGCTCGCCGTTGAAGCGCGTGCCGATGTAGATGGGGCGCTCGCCGGATTCCAGCAAATAGCGCGCGTCGAGGCCGTTTTGCGCCTCGTCGTGGTGCAGGCCGGGTGGTACGCTGTCCAGTTGGACCAGACGCACCGCAAGCGCCAGCACGGTCAGGGCGACGAGTAGCAGTCCGTCGCGAAAAGTCAGGTTACGCATCGGTCAGACGCGATTGTACCGTGAACAGGGACAAAACCCAAAGGCAGCGGGCGCGGGCAGCGTGTGGGTATACCGCAAAAGTGTCGGGACCGCACGGTCAGACAGTCATTCCGGCACGTCGTTGTCCGCCGGCTTCAGGCCGGCGGACGCTAAACGGTCGGCGGCGCGAAGCCGCCGACCAGCGCCGGAATCCACTCAAACGTAGTGCTGCGATAGCCTAGCAGCCTGTCGGAGAGGACTGCATTTTGTGGTCGCAGCGCCAATAACGATCTCCAAACCACAAGATGCGGTCAAAAAGACTGGCTCTCCGACAGGCTGCTAGAGCAGATTCCGATTGGATAGATGGTGCATAGCGCCAAAGGCACCCAGATCGTCATGCCGGCGAAAGCCGGCATCCAGTCCACACTCCTGGACTCCGGCTTTCGCCGGAGTGACGTTACGTTGTGTTAGTACCATCAATTGATCAGGAAATCGCTCTAAAATTCCGGTTGGAGTGGATGCCGGCTACCATCATGCCGGCATGACGATCTGCACCATCTCCAACAGTTTGGCGCTATACCCCAGCGTGTACCCGCATTGGCGGGTGCCCCAAAATACTGATATATTTAGCCTCAGCAGGCGATCGGAACCACACAGCGGCCAAAGGAGGCCCGGATGACCAAGCTCGGACTGCACGCCAACCGTTCCTCGTCGCACCTCGTACCCTTCGTGCGCGACGCCAAACCGCGCATCGTGAAATTCCTCGACCACGATTTCGGGACGATCAAAGCGTGCCATGAGGCCTCGCCGGGCACCATGCTGATCGGCCGCCTGTTCACCGGCGACCAGCGCTACCAGCAGCCGCGTGTGCATGCGCGCGCCTACACCGATAAGATCCTCGGTATGGCCGATCGTTTCCGCGGCCTGTACGAAGCGTGGGAGTCGTACAACGAGTTGGAGCCGCAAAACCCCGACGAAGCCAAACTGTTCAACGAGTTTCACGTCCACTTCGCGGAGTTCATGCACCGCGAGGGGCTGAAGACCATCGCGTACAACTTCTCGACCGGCGTGCCGAAGCTGGAGATGTGGCGGTACTACCAGGACGGCGCAGCCGCCAGCGACTACATCGGTTTGCACGAGTACGACGCCCCGACGCTGGACCGCATCCATAAGGAGAACCTCGTGGCCGGCGGCGAAGGCGCGTACCTCGCGCTGCGCTACCGGCGCGTCTGGGGTTTGCTGGGCCCGGCGGCGCGCAAGCCGATCATCATTACCGAGAACGGTATTGACGGCGGCGTCATTAACGACACCTACCGCGATGACGATGGCAACCGGATCAAGAAACTCGGCTACAAGGACTTCGTGCGTTTCAATCAGGTCAGCGTCAACGACTACATGGCGAACCTGATCTGGTATGACAACGAGATGCAGAAGGACGACTACGTCGTCGGCTCGTGCATCTACTGTTTCGGTTCCGACAACTCCCGTTGGTATTCGTTTGATCTGGGCGACGACGACGAGCCAGCGCCGCAGGCGCGCGATGCGCTCCGGCGTACGATGCTGCGGCCGCAGCCGCCGCTGCGCCCGGTCGCGGTCAACGGCCAGTTTGTGGCACCGCCGCATGAAGGCCAGCCGCCGACCGATGGCTGGTGGCCGAACCAGCCACCGCAACCACAACCGACGCCGCAGCCACAACCGACTCCGCAGCCACCGCCACAACCACAGCCGCCACCGCCACCGTCGCCACAGCCGCCACCGACGCCACAACCACAGCCGCCACCGCCACCGTCGCCACAGCCGCCACCGACGCCGCCACCACAACCGACGCCGCCACCGTCGCCACAGCCGCCACCGCCACCACCGACGCCGATACCACAACCATCGCCGCAACCAGTTCCCACACTGCCGCCGTGTCCGACGCCGCCGGCCGATTGGTTCGCGGCGCGCTTCAATAGCGATCCGAGTTTGCGTGCTTTGCTCGGCTGTCCGACCCGTGGCCCATCTGATACGTTCCTCGCGGAGCAGCACTACCAGAATGGGTTGATGATCTACCGCGCGGACAACAAATCGGTGACGGCGTTGCTGCAGTGGGGCACGTGGTCGGCGTATCCGGACACATGGAACAGCGAGGAGCCCGAAGCAGGCTATTTCACGCCGCCGCCCGGCCTGATCGAGCCGAAGCGCGGGTTCGGCAAAGTCTGGCGTGAACGGTTGGGGGGCGACCACGCCGCGATCGGCTTTGCGATCGACAACGAGCAGGGTATGCGCGGCGCGGTGCAGCCGTTCGAGAAGGGCACCGTCATTCGCAACGGGAACAGCGAGGTGCGCATCCTGCTCGGCAACGCGAAGTGGATGGCGTAGCCGAGCGGCAGATCAAAATCGGGGCAGCGGCACAGAGCGCTTGCAGGTTGCTCTGTGCCGTTGTTGTTCTGCGCGACGAGCGTGTTTTTATGCACAGATCACGTTGAGCAGCGCCTGCCGTCGTTCCTCGCGCACGACGCGCAGCGCGCGCGCCAGCGCATGCGGTAGCTCGGCGCGCTCGGTGACGCATTCGCCGTAGCCACCCGATGCCTCGGCGTACTGCTCAAAGCGCGGTGAGGGCGACAATGACGAGAGTTGCGCGTTCCCCGTCTGCTTCGCCGCGCCCTGCGGGTACATGCGCAACGCAGCATCGCTCACGGCGTCCCAGCGGCTGTTGTTGCACACAATCGTCAGCACCGGCAGCTTCTGCGCGGCGGCTACCTGATGGCAGGCGGCCGGGTTGGCGAACATGTATGCGCCGTCGCCAACGGTCGCGATGACGAGCCGATCCGGCGCGGCCATCTGCGCGCCGAGCGCAGCCGGCACTCCCCAGCCAAGCGCGCCGATCGGCGGGTACTGGTAATACGTGCCGGCCTGTGTGAAGTCGATGTGCGGCCGCTGGACTGAGTACTCGTTGACGAGAATCGCATCGGGTGGCTTGATGTCGTTCAGGCAGCGGCTCAGCCACACCTTGCTGATCGGCCCGCCAGCGCGCTCATCCAGCGCGCGCTCGTCGGCGTAACGCCCCCACGCGGCGCGGCGCCACGCCGCGGCGCGCTCTCGCCGCGCGCTGATCTGTGCGTCTCGTCCGGCCGATGCCATTTTCATCGCGCGCGTCAGCGCGGGCAGGAATGCGCGCATGGGTGCGGTGACGGACAGGTCGGAGGGAAAACTGCGCATCGGGTAGCGGCTGAACAGCGGGTCGATTCCCGCGTGGATGATCTGCGCCTGTGCATCCGGCCGTTCGAGGTTCGGCATCCATGGCACATCGGCTTCGAGCACCAGCACCACGTCGGCCTCATCGAGCGCCGATGCGGCGTCGAAGCCGATGTGCATCGGATGCGCTGGCGACAGGCACATGAAACGCGCGCGTGCCTCGACGACCGGCAGTGCAAACCGCTCGGCGAGTTCGGCCAGCATCGAGACGGTCTGCGGGTCCTGCCCGCTGGCGATCGTTACGATCAGCGGCCGCTCGGCCTGTGCAAGCAGCGCGGCGGCGCGGACTACGGCCTCGGGGTCGGGGTGTGCGGCGGTCGGCGTGGCGGCATGCCCCGGCAGAGAGCGCACGCGCGGCTCGGCGCTCTGCGCCAGCACCTCGCGCGGCAGGCTCAGATAGACCGGCCCGGCCGGCGCTGCGGTGGCGATCGCCAGCGCACGGTCCACGACTTGCTCGACGTTGAGCCCGTCGCGCAGTTCGTAGTCCCACTTCACAAACTCGCGCACCATGCCGGCCTGGTCGAACATCTCCTGCGCCCAGTGGATGTACGACGCACGCGAACCGAAGCGCCCTTCCTCAAATAGCGGCGTGCGCCCGGCGGTCATCAACAGCGGCACGCGGTCGCGCATGGAGTTCATCAGGCCGAGCACGGCGTTGGCCGTGCCGACACTGACATGCACCATGACGGCTTGCGGTCTGCCGGTGACCATGGTGTATCCGAGCGCCATGCAGACGGCGGCGTTCTCGTGCGCGACCGCGATCGGCTGCGGGAACGTCAGACCCGATTCCGGCGCACGCGCATACGCTTCGACGAGTGGCGCAAAGTCAGTGCCGCCGTTGGCGAACAGGTAATCGACCCCGCGCTGCTTTAAGTGCGCGAGGTATGCTTCGGCGACGGTGCGCGGCATGCTGGGTTCGCTCATGACTGTGTCCCGCGCGGCAGGTCGGATGTTGGAAAGCGCTGCCGCAACGAGGCGATTATAGCCGTGCGTTCAGCGCTATGCAAAGCGCGTCTGAATTGTTCGGAGTGGAATTGCTGCTGACGGGTTTCGTGCCCCTTCGTGCTTCTTCGTGGATGGACGTCGCGGCGCAACAATTCCGGCACTTCCGCTTTACTGCCAATCCTGATAAAATACGGCCATGACCGCCCCGGACTATCTCGTCATCGGACACATCGCCAAAGACATCACGCCGGATGGTCACACGATCGGCGGCACGGTAACGTACTCCGCGGTGGCTGCTCAGCGGCTCGGGCTGCACGTCGCGATTGTTTCTGCCGCGGATCGCGTATTCGGCGCGGAGGTGCGGGCGGCCCTGCCGGGCATTGCGCTGCACAACACGGTATCGGCTCAGTCCACGACGTTCCAGAACACGTACACCGACAGCGGGCGCGTGCAGGTATTGCGCGGGCACGCCGACACGCTCACGTTCGCCGATGTGCCGGCCGATTGGCGCGCGGCGCGCATTGTGCACCTCGGTCCCATCGCGCAGGAATGCGATGCGGCGCTGGCGCGGCAGTTTCCTGGCTCGCTCGTGGCGTTGACACCGCAGGGCTGGCTGCGCCAGTGGGATGCCGAAGGCCGTGTGCGCCCGTGCGACTGGCCCGATGCGCTGTCTGTGCTCTCGCAGGTCGATGTGCTCATCTTCAGCCCCGAAGACGTCGGGCATGATTGGGATCGCATCCACGCATATACGCGCGCGGCGCCGCTGGCCGTGCTGACGCTGGAGCGGCACGGGGCGCTGGTCTTTCAGCGTGACGAGGGGCGGTGGCTGTCGCCGCGCGAGGCGCGCGTGGTCGACCCGACCGGCGCGGGTGATGTGTTCGCGGCCGCATTCCTATCGGCGTATGTGGATCACCGTGATCCGTTTGCAGCGGCGCGCTTTGCCAACGTCGCCGCATCGTTCTCGATTGAAGGGCGTGGCATCTCCTCAATTCCCGATCGGGCCACCGTGGAGAATTGGCTGGCTACACACCCAACATTTTAGATCTCATTCAATTTACTAATTATGACACGTGTGTATAGCATCGCCAATCAAAAAGGTGGCGTCGGGAAGACGACGACAGCCGTCAATCTGGGCGCGGCGCTGGCCGAAAGAGGCAAGCAGGTTCTGTTGATCGATATGGACCCGCAGGCCAACGCCACGTCATCGCTCGGCGTCGACAAGCGCACCGTCCATCAGTCGATCTATGACTGCCTGATGGACAATGTGCCGGCCGAGCGGATCATCAAACTGACGAACTGGGTGCGGCTTGACCTGATTCCGGCGAACGCCGCGCTGGCGGGTGCCGAAGTAGAACTGGTCAATGAGGAAACGCGCGAGTACCGATTGCGTGAGATGCTGAGACAACTTTCAGCACCATACGACTTCATCCTTATCGATTGCCCGCCGACGCTCAGCCTGTTGACTCTAAACGCATTGACGGCCAGCGAGGGCGTGCTCGTGCCAGTGCAGTGCGAATACCTGGCGATGGAGGGTCTGGCGCAATTGGTATCGACAATCGAGGCGGTCAGGCGCAGCCTCAACCCAGACCTGCACATCGTGGGTTTGGTGCTGACAATGTTCGACAGCCGCACCCATCTGTCACAGCAGGTGGTCGATGAGGTGCGCCGGCACTTCGGCGATCGGGTCTTCGGCCCGCTGATCCCGCGCAGCGTCCGGCTTAGCGAGGCGCCGTCGTTCGGCCAGCCCGGCATCACCTACGCACCGACTACTCCGGGCGCGCAAGCCTATCGCGCGCTGGCGGTCGAACTGATCGAGCGCACAGATCGTGAGCCGGTTGCGCAGGAGCGTGTATGAGCAACCGTCGGCTTGGACTGGGACGCGGTTTGGATGCCCTGATCCCGCAACCCCGCACTCCTAGCACAGTGAGCAGCGGGAGCGTGCAGACCATCGACATTGATCGGATCGTGCCGAACCCGCGCCAGCCGCGCCAGCGATTCGCGCCGGATACCCTGCACGAGTTGGCCGAGTCGATCCGCGAGCACGGCGTGATCCAGCCGCTGATCGTCATGCAGATTCGCACCGGCGAGGTCGATGCTACGCCGCGCTACCAGTTGATCGCGGGTGAGCGGCGCTGGCAGGCGTCGAAGCTGGCCGGCCTGATGGTCGTGCCAGTCGTCGTGCGCGAGGCCAGCACACAGCAGATGCTGGAACTGGCGCTGATCGAAAACATCCAGCGCTCCGACCTGAACCCGCTCGAAGAGGCGCTGGCGTACCGCCAGTTGATGGATGATTTCCAGTTGACGCAGGAACAGGCCGCGGCACGTGTGGGCAAGAGCCGTGTCGCGGTCGCCAATGCGGTTCGCCTGCTCAAATTGCCGGAAGAGATCCAGCGTGTGCTCGCCGAAGGGCAGATCAGCGAAGGACACGCCCGCGCGTTTCTGCGCCTGGAGTCGGAGTCGGACCAGCGTAAACTGCTCAAGCATATTATCGACGATGGCTGGTCGGTGCGGCAAGCCGAGACCTTTGGCACGCCGGCCAAGACATCCAGCACGCGCAGTCGAACCGACGATCCGGAGGAAAGTGCGCGTGATCCGCAGGGCCGGCATCTGGAGCAGCAGTTTCGCCGCGCGCTCGGCACCAAGGTCACGCTGGTGCGGCATCGTTCGGGGGGTGGGCGGCTGATCGTCGAGTTCTTCTCGGACGAAGAGTTGCAGTCGATTCACGACCGGATTATCGGAACCGATCGCTGAACCTGTTGTAAAACGTGAAACATCAGCTTCAGCCGCACACCGATTGTAAAACGTGAAACATCGAGCATGAGCACACCAGAACCGGTCGGAACCCGCGTTGCCGATGTCCCGATCTGTAACTACGAAGGCTCGACATACCGCACCGACTTCTGGGAAGGCAAGGGGCGCGAGTATGAAGATGCGGTCGAACGTGTCGCGCTGCGTGCCCTGTTGCCAGCATGGGGTGAGCGGCTGATCGAGTTGGGTGCCGGCTACGGGCGCCTGGCCGACTTGTACGCCGGATTCGAGCGCGTGGTGTTGACCGACCGCGCCTTAACGCAGGTGCAGCAGGCGCGACGGCTGCGTGGCAGCGATCCACGCTTCGCTTTTGTCGTCTGCGACGCCTACGCCCTGCCGTTCAAGTCGGAGGCGGTGACGCAGGTCGTGTCAGTACGAATGTTACATCATCTGGTCGATGTGCCGCGTGCGCTCGTCGAGATCGCGCGCATCATCGCGCCGGGTGGCGCTTATGTGACGGAGTTCGCCAGCAAACGGCACCTCAAGTCAATCTTTCGCTGGCTGCTTCGCCGTCAGCAAGAGAACCCGTTTTCGCCGGAGCCACACGAGTTCGTGGCACTCAACTTCGACTTTCATCCACGCTGGATGGAACAACAAATGGCACGTGCCGGCTTTGCAATTGATGCGCGTCGCGCTGTATCGCATTTCCGGGTCGGTTTGCTCAAGCGGTTCGTACCCCTGAGACTGCTTGTTGCCGCCGATCGCGCTCTCCAACGTGTTGGAGGATGGTGGCCATGGACGCCAAGCCTGTTTGTCTGTGCTCACAAGAGATAAACAGTATTATTTACTTATTATTAACTGAGAGCACCAATTAGTCACCCAGCCTTTTCGCACGCAGTTCACAAACAGGATCCATATCTCTTGAAACTCACTAGCTTGCATATTCTGCTAACGTACCGCTGTAACCGCGAGTGTGACCACTGTTTCGTCTGGGGTAGTCCCCACCAGCGAACGACGCTGACATTGTTGCAGATCAAAGCAATCCTGGAGCAGGCTAAATCCGTCGGCACCATCACATCGGTCTACTTCGAAGGCGGCGAGCCGTTCCTGTACTACATCACCCTCTTGAAAGCGGTGCGCTACGCCGCCGAACTGGGCTTCAGCGTTGGTATCGTCTCCAACGCGTACTGGGCCACGAACCACGCCCGCGCGCTCAATCGCCTGCGTCCCTTGGTCGGGCTGGTGCACGATCTCAGCATCAGCAACGACGTGTACCACGGCAAGCGCATTCAGCGCGATCACACGCATATCGCTCGCGTCGCCGCCGCGGAGTTAGGTATCCCGACCGGCGAGATCGCCATCGTGCAGCCAGAGGAACACGACGCCCCAGAGCGTGTCGGGATGTTGCCGGACGGCGAGTCGGAGATCATGTATCGCGGGCGCGCCGCCATCAAATTGACCGAGCGCTCCGGCCAACATGCATGGTCGCAATTCGACGCCTGTCCGCACGAGAATCTGCGTGAGCCGGGCCGGGTGCATGTCGATCCGTTCGGGTTGATCCACATTTGCCAGGGTATTACGATCGGCAACCTGTTCGAGACGCCGCTCGCCGAGCTCTGCGCGCGCTACAACCCGGATGCGCACCCGATCATCGGGCCGCTTATGCGCGGCGGGCCGGCCGCGCTCGCCCGCGATTACGACGTGTCGCACAACGAGGGCTACGCCGACGCCTGCCACCTGTGCGACCAGACGCGCCGCGCACTGCGGTCGCGCTTCTCCGAAACGCTCGCCCCCGATCCGATGTACGGCGTATTCGAGTCGCAGCATCGCTCGATTATGGACAGAAAAAAGCCGAGCCCGGCGTAACCGGGCTGTGTCATTTTGATTCTCAGCGTGGCGCTTGGGTTAGGATTTCCACACACAGGCCGGGTTCGCGGTTGACGGCGCCTGCGCGCGCGCAGTAGGCCACAGCTGCACCGCTTTGACAATACCCGCAAACACGTGGGACTGTACGGGCGTTCAATCTGTGCGGGTGTTCGATTTGTACGGGCGTTCAATTGAACGCCCCTACCGGGCATTTCGCGAGAGGCAATATGATCATCCTCGTCGATCAGGACGATGTGCTTGCCGATTTCGACGCGCACTTCGCCGCGCTCTGGCGCGCGCAGTACCCGGACGAGTTCTTCCTGTCGCCGGAGCAGCGCACACGTTTCTACTTGAGCGAGGAGTATCCGGCCCGGCTCAAGTCACAGGTTGCCGGCATCTACACCCGACCCGGCTTCTTCCGCGATCTGCCGCCGATGCCCGGCGGCATCGAAGCCGTACAGCAGATGGTCGCGCTCGGTCACACCGTGCGCATCTGCACCGCGCCGATCGAGGAGTATGAGCATTGCGTGACCGAGAAGTTCCAATGGGTCGATCAGCACCTCGGCCGCGCGTTCACGAAGAATATCATCCTCACGTCCGACAAGACGTTCGTGCGCGGCGACATCCTGATTGACGATAAGCCCGAGATTCGCGGCGCGTGCACGCCGGTCTGGGAGCATGTGCTGTTCGACCGGCCGTACAACCGCAGCGTGAACGGCCAGCGCCGCATGGACTGGACGAACTGGCGAACGGTGCTGAATCTCTGATCGCTGTGCTATAATCCCGCCGACACGCTGGGCAGACACACAGGTCTGCCCCTACATCTTACCGATCCCTGACCCTCTATCTCTTGGAGAGACCATGACCGACACCCTGCCACAAACCGACGGCGCCATTCATCTGTCCGGCCTGCACGCCGACGTCGAGATCGTGCGCGACCGCTGGGGCATCCCGCACATCCGCGCGCGCTCGACGGCCGATGCCTTTTTCGCGCAGGGCTTCGTGCATGCGCAGGACCGCATGTGGCACATGGAATGGGACCGCCGCCGCGCTTACGGGACGACCGCCGAATTGATCGGCCGCACCGGCGTCGAGAACGACAAATTGTCGCGTCGCCTGCAGATCGAACGCTCGGCCAAGCACGACTGGGCGATCCTCAACGACGAATCGCGCGCCATGGTCGAGGCGTACACGGCGGGCATCAACGCCTTCATCGAGCGCACGCCGGTGCCGTCGGCTGAGTTCGAGGCGCTCGGCGTCGAACCCGCGCCGTGGCGGCCGTGGGACTGCCTGACCATCTTCAAGATCCGGCACGTGCTGATGGGCGTGCTGTTCAACAAGACATGGCGGCTGCGCTTCCTTTTGAAAGCCGGCGCCGACAAGGCGGTCACGCTCTTCCCGGCCTATCGCGACGGTCAACTGCTGATCATCCCGCCCGACGCCGTCTACCACGACAGTGGTGCGGTCAATGCCGTCGCAAACATGGAAGCGGCCGCCGCGCTGCTGCCCTCGGCGGGCGGCAGCAACAACTGGGTGGTGGACGGCACGAAGACGAAGAACGGCAAGCCGCTGATGGCGGGCGACCCGCACCGCGCCATCGACGTGCCCAACGTCTACTACCAGAATCAGCTCACCTGCGACGCCTTCGACGTGATCGGCGTCTCGTTCCCCGGCGTGCCGGCCTTCCCGCACCTCGGCCACAACGACCGCGTCGCCTGGGCGATCACGCACGCGCAGGCCGACTACCAGGATATCTACATCGAGCGCTTCAACCCGGCCGACGCCGCGCTGTACCGCTTCAAGGACGAATGGATCCGCGCCGAGACGAGCGTCGAGCGCATCGCCGTGCTGGGCGAAGCCGATGAGGTGCTCACCGTGCGCCGCACCCTGCACGGCCCGGTCATCGACGACGGGCCGTGGCCCAATCACGGCCTCTCATTGCGCTACACCGCGTTCGAGCCGGGCCACACGTTCGAGACGCTGCTGCCGATGCTGCGCTCGCGCACGACCGAGGAACTGCGTGAGTCGCAGCGCGCGTGGGTCGATCCGGCGCAAAATCTGATCATCGCCGACGTGACGGGCAGCATCGCCTACCACACGCGCGGCCACCTGCCGATCCGCCCCGCGCTCAACGGCTGGCTGCCGGCGCCGGGCTGGAGTGGCGAATACGAGTGGACCGGCTTTGTGCCGTTCGACGAGATGCCGCGCGCGCTCAACCCCGACACGCACTGGATCGCGACCGCCAACAACAAGATCGTCGGCGATGATTACCCGCACTACATCAGCGCGGACATTCCGCCCGGCTACCGCTACGAGCGCATCGCGCAGATGCTGCGGCCCCTGCAGAACGCGACCGCCGACGACTTCGCCGCGATGCAGGCCGACCGCCTGTCGCTGTTCGCGCAGGAGTTCCTGCCGCATCTGCTCGCGGCGTGGGACGGCGAGCCAACCGACGCCGGACAGACCGCCGCGCTGGCGCGACTGCGCGGCTGGGACTGCCGCATGGAGCCGGACAGCGTCGCGGCGACGATCTACACCGCGACCCGCGACGCGATGATGCGCCTGCTGATCGAGCCGCTGATTGGCGTGGAGATGAGCGACGAGATGTTTGGCAACTCGCGCGGCGCGGGCAGCCACGCCAGCCGCATCCGCACTTTCATCCCCGGCTGGATCGCGCAGAACGACGACCGCCTGCTCGACGCGTCCGATCCGGCGCGCGCGTCGTGGCGCGCCGTCCTGCACACGGCGCTGAGCCGCGCCCTCGCAAAATTGCGCACGCAGTTGGGCGACGATATGCGCACATGGACGTGGGGCAGCGTTCACCGCACCGGATCGCTGCACCCGCTCTCCGCGCGGCCGGAGATCGGCGCGCGCTGGAACCCGCCAAGCGCGGACTACGGCGGCGACGCCGACACGGTGCAGGCGGGCAGTTACTACCCCGCGCTCGGTTTCACCGTCGGCGGCACGCAGTGCTTCCGGCAGATCATCGACGTCGGCGATTGGGCGCAGTCGCGCTGGGTCGTGCCGCTCGGCGCATCCGGGCATCCCGGTAGCCCGCATTACGCCGACCAGGTGCCGGTCTGGGCCGCCAACGGCCACGTGCCGATGTGGTACGGCCGCGCCGACGTGGACTCCAACGCCGAAGCGCGGCTGGCGCTCAAAGCCGGTGCGTAGGGCGCTCCGGCGACGATGGAACTGGTACTGATCCGCCACGGCCGCGTCGCCGGGCACCCGTACAATCCAACCGATGACGTGCCGCTTGGCGATATCGGCCGCCGGCAAGCGGCATGGACTGCCGGGCGTCTGGCCGGCGACGCGCCGTACGACTGGCTCGTGTCCAGTCCGCTGGCGCGCGCCCGGCAGACCGCCGAGATCATCGGCGCCGGACTGGGCAAACCGTTCACGCTCATGGGCGATCTGCGCGAGGTCAGCCGGCGTGAAGTCGGGCGGGCGTTGCTCGTCGAACTGGCGCACCGCCTCGGCCTGGCCGCGCGCCTGCGCGACCCGATCATCGCGCGCGTGGATGCCTTCCTGACGCAAACGCGCGCCGCGCACAACGGCCAGCGGGTGGTGGTCGTCTCGCATGGCGGCTTCATCTGGGGCACGCTGGTGCATCTGTTCCCAGCCCAGCGCGGACAGTTCGCACGCCGCCGCCCGGTGGCCAACTGCGCGATCACGCGCATCGCCCTTGCGCCGGACGGCGCACACATGCTGGCGCTGAACGATGTATCGCACCTGCACGGCGAGGTCACCGCGTAAGCATGTCACGCACCGGCGTTGAGGCCAAGCCGCTCTGGGCGAGCGTGCCGCCGGCCGTTCGCGCCGAGACGGCCGCGCTGCTCGGCAGTCCGGTGCGGCGCGCCGCACGCATCTGGGGCGGTTACGGGCCGACGCCGACCTTCCGTTTGCGGCTGGCCGACGGGCGCGGCGCGTTCTTCAAAGCGGTCGATCCCTCATCGAACGAGTTCATGCACGCCTCGTATACGCGGGAGGTGCGCATCTACCGAGAACTGGGCGGCATCATCGCGCCCTGGGCGCCTGTCTTCTATGGCGCGTTCGAGCAGGACGGCTGGCGCGTCGCCCTGCTGGAAGATCTCGGCCCGCAGAGTGTGCCGCCGTGGACGCGCAGCGCCGTGCGCGGGGTGGCGCGCGCCGTTGGTGAGTTCCACCGCGCGACGTTGGGCGTCGCCCTCCCGGCCTGGCTGCCGCAGCCGGCCGAGAACCTCTCGCGCGAAGCGAACCGCTGGGTGGTGCTCGCCGCCACGAACGGCGCGCAATCGCTGGCCGGGTTGGCCGGCCGCCAGCGCACCGCCGCGGGCCGCTGGCTTGACCTCGCATTGCCATCGCTCATCCACGCCGCGCGCGGCATCAGCGCGACCGCGTCGCCGCACGTGCTCATGCACGGCGACATCCGCTCCGACAACCTGCGCTGGTCCGATGGCCGCCTGCACCTGTTCGACTGGCCGCACGCGGGCGTCGGCCCGGCCGAGTATGACGCGGCGGCTTTCGCGCAGACCGTGACGGTCGAGGGCGGCCCCGCGCCGGAAGAGATCATGGCCTGGTACAGCGAGCGCGCGCCGGTACGAACCGATGTGCTGGACGCCTCGGTCGCCGCCATCGCCGGCTTCTTTGCTGATCAGGCCTGGCGTCCCGAAATCCCCGGCCTGCCGCGCCTGCGTCGCTTCCAACGCCAGCAACTGGCCGTCTCGCTGGCCTGGGCCGCGCGTCGCCTGCGCCTGCCCGATCCCACCTGGCTCAGGCACGTGTCCGTCTAAACCTCTGAACCACCAAGGCACCAAGACACAAAGGACTGCAAATACGGGTGTTCTTTGTGCCTTTGTGTCTTGGTGGTGGATTTTGTATTTGGAGCAACCGTTTTGCCAAAGCACGTATGGCCGTACATCATCGGTTTCATCGCCATCACCTTTTGGGGCGGCACGCCGCCTGCCACGCAGGTCGCCGTCGCCGGCATCGATGCGCTGGATGTCGGCATGTTGCGCACCGTGCTCGCGGGCGCGCTCTTGCTGCCGCTCGGGTTGCTCCTGCGCCTGCCGCGCCCATCGAACCGGCAGGGCTGGACCGAACTGGCCGCCTCGGCGATCGGCGGATCGATCGGTTTCACACTCCTGTTCAGCTTGGGCGTCAAGCTCACCTCGACGGCGCACGCCGCGCTGATCATCGCCGCCGCGCCGGTGCTGACCGGCTTCATCGGCTTCGCGCTGCAGCGCCGCTGGCCGCGCGGGCTCTGGTGGGTCGGCGCAGTAATCGCCATGATCGGTGAAGCGGTGCTGATCGGGTCGCGCGCGGTTGGCGCGACGCAGGGGGCGGCAACGGTCGAGGGCGATCTGATTGTGCTGGCGAGCGTCGCGTTCGTCAGTATCGGTTACGTTGGCGGCAGCCGGCTGTCAGCGCGTATCGGCACCGGGCCGGCCACGACCTGGGCGCTGTCACTGGCCGGTGTGCTGCTGTTGCCGGTGCTGCTGGCGCGCATTGCCGCTACGCCGCTCGACCTGTCGGCGGCGAACGCCGGCAGTTGGACCGCCATGGCCTACCTTGTCCTGGCGGCGTCGATCGGCGGCAACGCCGCCTGGTCGTGGGCGCTCGGGCACGGCGGCATCGTCCACATCTCGCCGCTCCAGTACATCCAGCCGGTCATCAGCCTCGTCATCGCGGTGCTGCTTTTCAGCGAGGTGATCACGCCGCCGGTCATCGTGTCGCTGGTGATCATCCTCGCAGGCGTGATCCTGACGCGCGTGGCGCTGATGCGGGTGGTGTGATGTGTCCGCCGCAGAAGCTCAAGTTTCATGTGACACCAATAGATACGCAATTTGCGTATATACGTAGCATGCGTATAATAACACGGTGAGGGCCACGTTTGTTGAACTGCCCGCGTTCAACCGCCATCGCGCCGAGTACCTGGACGATGATGCCTTTCTGCTGCTGCAGCGGTTGCTGATGGAGAACCCTGAAGCTGGCCGGGTCATGCCCGGTGCGGGTGGCTTGCGAAAATTGCGTTTTCCCGACCCGCGTCGCGGCAAGGGGAAGCGCGGCGGCCTGCGAATCGTCTATTACTGGTGGACCGCCGGTTCGCAATTCTGGCTATTCACGCTTTACGACAAAGACGAAATGAATGATCTCACGCCGCTCCAGCGCAAAGCATTGCGCGAGATGGTGAAGGCGG
Source organism: Chloroflexota bacterium (assembly GCA_016235055.1). Taxonomy (NCBI): domain Bacteria; kingdom Bacillati; phylum Chloroflexota; species Chloroflexota bacterium. The sequence continues at coordinate 21,802 of JACRMK010000040.1, forward strand.
AATTGGAAGCGAGGAAGAAGCGATGAAAGGCACATCCAAGACGCGGCGCACGGCAGAGCGTGACCTGTTCGCTGAATTGACCGAAGGATTGACGGCGCTCGCCGGGGCACGTCAGGGCAAGCGGACCTTGCGCACGCATGCCGTTGAGTACAAGTTGCCTCCGTCGATCACGCCGCAGGAACTGATCCGCTTGCGGGAAAGGCTAAATCTGTCCCGCGCCTTGTTCGCCGCTTATCTGCGCACGAACGTGCGGACGCTGGAGAACTGGGAGCAGGGGCGTGCCAAGCCTAATGCGCAGGCGGCGCTCCTCATCCATCTGGTCAAACGCTATCCCGATACGGTGAGCCGCCTGGCTTCTCTGTGAACTGCACATTGCTGTGGATGCCGCAAGGCGCATAGCATGGCCGGCAGCGCATCACCAATGAAAGAGTTCTACACCGCCTACTACACCACCGTCGAGCGGAGCGCGGCGCACTATGCGTTCTGCGAGCGCGTCTTTGGCCGCGACCTGTGCCAGCATGGCTTCACCGACATGGAGCAATGCGAGTTGCTGCTGCGCGTGGCGCCGCTCGGCGCGGGGCAGAATGTGCTCGATCTCGGCTGTGGCAACGGCATGATCACGGAGTACCTGTCGGACTGCACCGGCGCGCAGTTCACGGGGCTGGACTACATCGCCGAGGCGATCGAGCGCGCGCAGCGGCGCACCGCCGCGAAAGCCGGCCGGCTGTCGTTTCAGGTGGGCGACATCAACCGGCTCGATCTGCCGCGCGGCGCATACGACCTGGTGCTGTCGATCGACACGATCTACTTCAGCGACGACTATGCGGCGACGGTCGGCGCGCTGAACGCGGCGCTGCGACCAAGCGGCCGGCTGGCGTTCTTCTACTCGCAGGGGCGCGAGCCGTGGGTACCGCGCGAGCAGTTCGACGCGGCGAGCATCCTGCCCGACAACACACCGTTGGCCCGCGCGCTATCCGCAAACGGGCTGGCGTACCGGACGTGGAATCTGACCGCACAGGACTACCGGCTGGCGCAGCGGCGCAAAGCGGTGCTGCCGGAACTCAAGGCGCAGTTCGAGGCCGAGGGCGCACAGTTCATCTACGACAACCGCATCGGCGACGCCGACGGTGTTTCGCAGGCAATCGAGGAGGGGTTGCACGCTCGCTATCTGTATCTGGCGCAAGAAGCCGATCCTTTGTGACACGCGTCAGGCGCGCCGGCGGTCCATCGCTATTCTGAGGTAGACCGCTGAGGCGAGCGCGCCGATCAGCATGGCGACGAATAGCCATGTCGTGAGCCTGGTCTGATTGAAGTCCGACCACACCAGGATCGTCGCCAGCGCAGTCGCGGCGATGCCCGACGTCACGCTCTCCAGCATCACGCGCCAGACGCTCCAGCGCGGCTCGCGCGCCAGCAGCAGTCCGCCGACTGCCGCAGCATCATCCAGCCCCCGTAGACGCGCGCCAGCAGCGGCGTAATTGTCCACGGCCAGAGTCCGATCGCCAGATCGGGCATCGCGAAGAACGCCACGCCCGCCACTCCGACGCCCGCGCCCGCGACGGCGGCCCCTATGCGCAGCATGCGCGGCATCTCCGCATCGTGCGGTTCCGGCTTGCCATTGTCCTCGCGGTGGTTCCACCACCACAGCCCCGGCACCAGGAACGGTGTCACCGCGTAGATGATCGCCCACATCCAGAATTGCAGCGTGCCGCTGTGAAAGCGGTCGAGATGCATCAGCGTGGCGAGCACCATCACCACGCAGAACGCGCTGATCGGCAGGAAGCCGCTGGACACGCGATGCCAGAGCGGGCTCGTCGCCACGCGGCCGAAGTACACGATGCCCATCAGGTAGCCCGCGCCGATCACCATCGCGCTCATGCGCGGGCGGATCGTCCAGGCAAAGTCCACGTCGGTTTGGTCGGGGAAACGGTACAACGCGATGACGGCCAGCACGAGCACCAACATGACGAGTACCGCGACGATGCGAACGAGTGGATAAACGCGATCATCGCTTGATGGGCGGGCTGTGACCGAGCCGGAAACGTCGGATGGAGCGGACATAAGGACTCCTTGTTATGCGTCTATCAGGACGCATCGGCCGATGATGTCGCGCCCGCAAAATATAACGCGAAATGCCTGCCGGCGCAAAGAAGGATTTGTGAGCGAGTATCTGGTACGCCGCCGCAAAGAATTTGCGACGTTGAATGGAAGGGTTTATGATGCGGCATGGAACTCCACGGCACATTGTCCATGGGGGTCGAGAGTAAGGCGCACAACTCCCCGGGAATTGCGCCATGAACATCGTCAACGTCGGCTATCGCTCGACAGCAATTCCCATTTTGGCTTTGGACGGGTACTTTCCAATGCCGGCTTGCTATGAACTGGCCCCCTGGTGCTTATCACGCAAGCGGGCTCGACAAGAAAGCGGCGTTGCCCTCCCCCCGACCCCCTCCCAACAAAGTTGGGAGGGGGCGAGATTCTAAGGGGAGGTGCGCGGCGGCGCAGGGGCCAGGGGATGAGGGGGCATACTGGCGGCCGACTCCAAAATGAGAATTGCTGATCGCTCGAACAACTACTCCGTGCTCGGCGATAGTCGCCAACCGGCGACCTCACGCCACTGCCGCTGGCGCCGCCGGACCCGACCGACCTGGCGCGCCGTAGCTGGGAAAAGCTCCGTGCCAAAGGCGTCACCACGATCTGCCCGGCCCTCGGGCCGGTCTGGCATTTCGAATAGAGCGGTTCCGCAGACCTCACGGGTCTTCAAGCTGCGTGAGGTCCATGACTGAGGGGGAAGAGGCCCATGCCTTATTACGTCTGTGTCACATGCGGCACGCAGTACGCTGAGTCGAGCGAGCCGCCCGCGCACTGTCTCATCTGCGAGGAGGAGCGGCAGTACGTCGGCTGGAAAGGCCAGCAGTGGACCACGTTGGACGCGTTGCGTGCGACCCATCGTAACGTGATCAAGAGCGAGGAGCCCAATCTTACGGGCATCGGCAGCGAGCCGGCGTTTGCCATCGCGCAGCGCGCGCTGCTCGTACAAACGCCCACAGGCAACATCCTGTGGGACTGCATCACGCTGCTTGACGATGCCACCATCGAGGCGGTGAAGCAATTGGGCGGCATCGCGGCTATCGCCATCTCGCACCCGCACTACTATTCAGCGATGGTCGAATGGAGCCGCGCGTTTGGCGACGCGCCGATCTACTTGCACGCGGCCGATCGCCAGTGGGTGATGCGGCCCGACAGTCGCATCGTGTTCTGGGACGGCGAGACGCGCGCTTTGGGCGACGGGCTGACGTTGGTTCGCTGCGGCGGGCACTTCGATGGCGCCACGGTGCTGCACTGGGCGGCGGGCGCCGAAGAGCGCGGCGCGCTGCTCACGGGTGACGTTCTGTATGTGGTATCCGACCGCCGCTATGTGAGCTTCATGTACAGCTATCCCAATCTCATCCCACTGTCGGCCGCGAAAGTCGATCGAGTTGTGCAGAGCGTCATGCCGTATGCGTTTGACCGCATCTACGCGGCATGGTTTGATCGTGTGGTGTCCGCCGATGCGAAAGCCGCCGTCGAACGCTCTGCCCGGCGCTATTGCAGGGCGATCACGTGACCCAGTTGGTCGTTCAGAGTCCGGTGAATGCCGGCGGCCGCTGTTCACCTACAGGCGTTCGCCGTCGCTGGCGAACTCGATTGTCCCGTGCCGGTCCGTGCGGTAGAGCGTTACGCCGGCGTCGGAGAGCACCTGAAGCGTCTCCAGCGTGGCCTTTCAATGGCCGAAAACGACGACGAATACCGGCGGTGCAACGCGTAGATATTGCGCACTCTCGTTTGGGTGCAATGCGGAGAACAATCCATGAACCAGGAGAAGGCGATGATTAATACAGTTGATAGAAAAGGGCTATATCGTTTGGGTGGCATTTCGGCGATTGTCTTGGGCCTATCGTATATTCTCATTACGGTAGTGTATGTTCTTGGGGGAGCATTACCGAGTGGAGCCGAGGAATGGCTCAAGTATCTCGTCGGGCACACGACAGCGTGGTGGACAATCCTGGCTCTGTCTGCCCTAACGGATTTCCTCTTTTTGCCCGTTGCGCTGGCGCTCACCATCGCGTTGAAGGAAGTCAATCGCAATGCTGTACTGGCAGGCGCAAGCCTTATCGCCATGTTCGCCATCCTGGACCTGACAGTTACATGGCCCAACTATGCCTCGCTCATCACCCTAAGCGGTAAATATGCCGCGGTGACAAGTGACGTTCAGCGTACAGTCATCGTCGCGGCCGCAACGTACGCCTGGTCAGTGCTAAACTCCAGTTTGTTTGCGGTCTATGCGATACTTGTTCCTTCTTTGGGAATCCTCATCATCGGTCTTGCGATGCTCAAGGGTGTCTTCAACAAAGCTACGGCCTATTCGGGCTTGGCCACGGGCATCCTGGGGATTGTTGCGGTCGTGGGCCCGTTCGTCATTAGCGCCCTGGGTGCTATCGCCATCATCGCATCTGTGTTTACTACAGTCTGGGTTCTGCTGGCAGGTGTTAGCCTTTGCCAACTCGACTAGTTGTTATCCTGTAACTTTCCGTGAGGTGGTGCTTGGCCCCTCACTGCTCGCTCGTCACCGACACGTGCTCGCCGTCGCTGATGAACTCGATCGTGCCGTGCAGATCGGTGCGGTAGAGCGTTGCACCGGCGTCGGCGAGCATCTGAAGCGTCTCTGTCCCGGGATCGCTTCTACCGTCGAATCAGCGGCAAGGATAGGGAACAGTTGCTGCGGCTGAACTCCGATGAACCCAGAAACACGAGAAATGTCTCTGTCGTAAAAGCCGTATAGCAGGGAGCGTTCGATGCGCTCGCCCCGTCTGTGATGCTCCAGTTGCCGTTCGCATCGGTGTTGGCCCGGCCCACGAACTCGATGCCCTCCCCGTACCCGCTCGGATCGACCGCCACGCGATAGAGCTCCACCGTCGTCAGCGCGAACAGGCCGCTGCCGTCTGCCGTGCCACTGACGACGCCCGTGCCCGGGTCGACGCCGGTGATGTACAGGTACGGCGGGTTGATGGTGTTCGTCGTGTCGCTGGTCACGAATCTGTCAATACCCAGCCCGGCGTTCGCAAAAATGGAGACCTCCGTCCAGCGGTTCGGGCCGGCACTGTTCCGCTCGGCGATGCCATCACAGCCGGGGCAGGTCTGCCCGTTGTACGTGATACTGGTGCGGCTGATCACATTGGATGCCGTGCTACTGCCGTCGAAAAGGACTCCGTAGCGACTATTGCCGCTTACAAAGTTCATCAGGATCTGGTTCGACTGTGCGCCGGCCTCGACAGTGATACCGTTGCCGGCGGCGTATTCGATCGCATTCGGCGTGAACCAGCCGCCAATGATGTTACCGTGCGTGTGATCGCTGAGCATGATGTTGTCCCAGCCGTTCGGCGGCAGCTGCCGGCCGGCCAGCCGGTCGTAACCCAGGCTGTTGGACGTTATCGTGTTGGTGGCCGTGTTGCTGCCGGCGATATAGATGCCAAAGGCCGTGTTGCCGCTCACCAGGTTCTGCGTCCCGCTAATCGTGCCCCCGATCTCGTTGTACTGAGCTCCATTGTAGATAGTCACGCCGCTGAGATTAGGGATCGCCAGCGTGCCGCTGATGTTCGTGCCGATATAGTTGCCCCGCACCAGGTTGTGCTGCGCGCCGTTCAGAATCTCAACACCGTTTTGGGTGTTGCCGGAGATGAGGTTGCGGTACTCGCCGCCAAAACCGATGTAGTTGTATGCCGCGCCGTTATCCAGGACAATGCCATGCTGCGTGTTTGGATTGGCAGCCGTGCCGGCGGCGTTCGTCCCGATGTTGTTGCCCTGCACCACATTCATCTGCGTGGCGCTGCCTGAAATATAGATGCCGTGGCCGGAATTGGAGAAAAGCCAGTTGCCGCGCGTGCGCGGTTGGCCGGTGTCATTGCCAATCAGGTTGGATTGCGCGCCCCCGTCGATCTGAATGCCATTGCCCAGCTGGTTCCCAAATTGACTGTCCGACACGATATTGTAGCTGGCACCCCCCGTGATCAGTAGCCCGATCTGTCCATTGCCATTGACGCCCGAGTTTCGCAAACGGTTGTTTTGGGCGCCACTCGTCATCACGACTCCGCGGTTGTTTTTGCCAATGAAGGTGTTCTGCGCGCCGCTGGCGTTGCCCGCCTCATCCTCCCCGATGACGACCCGGTTGGTGCCGGCCAGCGTGATCCCGTCGCCGGGCGTGCCGTTGATGCAAAGGATGTTGTTAGCATATATCCACACGCGCGCATCGCTTGCTGCCAGACTCCCGCCTGTGGAATCTATGTAGATGCCGCCATAAGATGATGTGAAGGCGCACGATCCGCCATCGAGGAGATGCCCGATGTTGCTATGCCGAATGATGACGCGCACCGCCGAGCCGGTAATGTAGATATTGGACGAACCAGGCGGCGCGCCGTACACGTTCAGCCCGTCGATTTGCACATCGCTGCCGGTTATGACGAACGCCTGCCCGGCGCCATTGGCATCGACCCGGATGGTCCGCACGCCGAGGTTGCTGATGGTCGTGAAGGAGCCCGAGAGGAACAGACTGGAACCCAGGGTGATGGTGTAGTCGTTATCGAAGGCGATCGTGCTACCGGGGGTGAGATTGGCAATCTGAACCGCGCTGCGCAGCGAGCAATCGCTGGCTGCCGCTGTGCAGAGTTGTCCGCCAATGTCGCCATTATTATCTACTACCAGCAACGCCGCTGGTGCGGCGAGGGCAGCGCGGGGCGCGCTTGTCACGACCGGCAGCCCCCATGCAACGGCCAGCAAGGCACAAACTGCAACCACCAAGCCTCGGATCAATCGTAACATCGAGAACCTCCCTGTATGAGACTGCGTGGCTAGCAGACAAGCACCGCGACTGGTCAGCGGCATGGATGCTCGTACACGTGCGGTTTGTGTCAGGATCGATACATTATGCGCCCGGCAATTTGTGTGGTAGGCGCGCCAAGGTTCAGGAGGAGGGATTTGTCAGCCAGTGCAGTCAACTCAAAAAAACGAACCCCGACCTCTTTCGGCAATATTCTGCCGCCGGAAGAGGTCGGGTTGATCTCTACGAGTGGTAGGCTAAGGCACGCTAATACTATGACCGTTTCGGCGCTGGCGCAAATGGGCAGACGCCGGGCTATTCAAAAGTCGTAGTACATCGCCATAATCCGACGAGCCGTACGCTGAGCGGCACACGACGCCGTCGAAGCGTGCGTGCATTTTCATGCCCTTCGACAGGCTCAGGGCGCGATCGCACAGTTTGTCAAGGGACTTTTGAATAGCCCTGGGGCGGACGGGGATGCGTGTCCGCCCGGCCACACAACGACGGCGCGGAGGCGATGCGATTCAAGGTGAGTGGTCCGAGGAGGTTGTAACATGCTTGAGTGGCAGGTGGAGACGCGGTGCTCAAAATCGATGCTACATACCTGCGTCTGCAATCGGGCCTCCGTTACTTCTGGCTTGTCACCCACAGGCGCCCGCCATCGCTGATGAACTCGATCGTGCCGTGCCGGTCGGTGCGGTAGAGCGTTGCGCCGGCGTCGGCGAGCACCTGAAGCGTCTCCGGCGCAGGATCGCCGGAACGGTTGTCGCCGCCAACCGAGATGACGGCGAATGTCGGCTGTACGTCGCGCAGCAGTTGCGCATTTCCCTTGCGCGCGCCGCCGTGCGCGCCGATGCGCAGCACCGTCGCCGCCTCGCCCGGCGCGGGTGTTGCGCCATCGCCGTCAAAGTGAATGCTGAATGCGGCGTACTCCAGGCGCACCGTCAACCCCTCCTCATCCTTGCCGGCGTGTGCGATGGCAATGTGCACGCCGTCGCCCAGTTCAGCCACAACGCCGTCGGCCGCTGTCATAACTGAAACGCCCCTGTCCTTCAGCGCCGCGCTCCAGCGGCGCACGGCCGTCGTGCCGTGTGCCACATCAGGCGCAATCACCTGTGCAACCGCATAGCGCTCGGCCACGGGCACCAGTCCCGCCACGTGGTCGTCGGTTGCGCGCGTCAGCACGATCAGCGACAGGTCGCGCCGGTAGAACGGCATCTGACGTCCGAGCGCTTCCACCGCTGCCTGCGGACTGGGCCCGCCGTCGATCAGCGCAAAGCGGCCGGACGGCGTGCGCACCAGCACCGCATCGCCCTGCCCGACGTCAAGGAACCAGACATGCAGTCGCGTGTCCGACTGCGCGAAGACGGCGAACCAGGCCAGTATCACCGCTGCAGCGAGCGCCGCCAGTGCCGCGACAGCGATGCGCCGTGTTCCGTTTGCGACGACTGGGCGCGGCTGGGTGCGCTGCACGCCTAACCACACGATGCCGGCCAGCACTGCGTAATAAGCGGCGACCGCTTGCGGCGGCACGCGACCCGCATCGAACGAGGCAAATGGCAGGCGCGCCCACCACTCTACGATGGCGATCGTCCATGTCAGCGGCAGCCACGCCAGCCAGCCGAGCGCCTGGCCCAGCAGCGGATGCAGCCACCCGCCGAGCACGACCAGCGTACCGAAGCCGATCACAGCCGGCTGCACCGGCAAGATCAGCAGATTTACCGGCAGGCTCACGAGCGACAGGCCGTGGAAGTAATACACGATCAATGGCTCGACGGCCAGCATCGCCGCGATCGTCACGGTGGTGTCGGCAGCCAGCAGTCCGAGACCGGTCGCGAGCGCGGGCTGGGTCACGTGCTGCGCGATCCAGTGCGACAGCGCGTCCGACAACGGCGCGGCAAACAGCAGGATGCCGAGCGTCGCCCCGGCCGAGAGCTGAAAGCCGATGTCCCACACGATGAACGGCGACTGCACCGCCATCGCCAGCGCGGCGGCTGCCAGCGCATTCGGCGCGTAGCTCTGCCGGCCCAGCGCCGGGCCGATCACGAGCAGTGCGCCCATGATCGCCGCGCGCACGACCGACGCGCCGCCGCCGACGAACAGCGCATACGCCGCGATCCCGCCGAGCACAAACAACGCGACGCGCCGGCGGTGCAGCAGCACACCGCCCAGCGTGGCGAGGAACCCGGCGACGAGCGAAATGTTGTAACCCGAAATGGCGATGATGTGCGTCGTGCTCGTGCGCTGGAACGCCGCGACCGTATCGCGCGGGATGCCCTGGTCTTGCCCGAGCAGGATGCCGGACAGCAGCGATGCCTGCGGCTCGGGCAGGCTGTGCTCGATGATGCCCTGCGCGCTGTCGCGCACGCCGTACAACGCGGCGAAGAACGGATTGCCTTGCCCGGACGCGACGCGCCGGATCACGGCGTACTCGATCAGTGAGTGAATGCCCTGCCGCGCCAGATAGTCGCGATAGGAGAAGTCCACGCCCGTCGGCGGTTGGCGCAACTCGCCGGTCAGCGTGACGACGTCGCCGTAAGTGATGTCGCTAAAGCGAAGCGCCTTCACCAGCACGAGCGTCGGCGTGATGGTGCCGGTTTTGAGCGTGGAGGTGATCTGCGAGACTTCAACGATGAGGTTCGTAGCGTGCTCTCGCGCATCCGGCGGCTGCACCACCGTGCCATGCATGGTCACTTTGCCCTGATTGTGCAGCCGTTCGAGCGGATCAGGGCCGGCCGGCTCCGCCAGCATATACCGGCTCCAGCCGAGCAGTGCGGCCGCCGCGCACACGACGGCCAGCCCTGCACCCGGCCGTTGTATCGCCAGCGCGGCCAACGCCAACAACCCGAGCATGCCAAGCGTCGCCAGCATCCATGCGGCGGGCAGCCAGCCGCTTCCGGCCAGCGCAATGCCGATCAGAAACGCGACGCAAACGGGAATGAGTGGCGGTACGCGAGCAGTCATCTGGCGCTAGAGGTTGAGCTTCAACACCTTTTCTCTGTTAGAATTGACAGAACGGATTGGCGTATTATATGATTAGCACCATTCCCGGCGGCGCGAAATACTTTTCATCACCCCGTATTCATTCATAACAGGCATACGCGTTGCCCGGCGTTTCGTCATGGAGGGCATAAGCCGATGCGAGCCCAATTGTTCAAACATCAGTCCGGGCAAGGGCTGGTCGAGTATGCGCTGATCATTATGTTCGTCGTCATCGTCGTGGTGGCGATTCTCGGGCTGATGGGACCCGCGATTGGCAATATGTACAGCCAGATCAACAACGGTTTTTCGTAGACCTCGAACGCGGTGCCCGGCGATCACTGCACCGTAATCAGGTCGCGCAGCCGCTCGAGGGTTGACGGACCGATGCCCGACACGTTGTCGAGGTCCTCGATACGTGCAAATGGCCCGTGCGCCTGCCGGTAGGCGATGATGCGCTGGGCCAGTTCCGGCCCGATGCCCGGCAGCGTGTCCAGCTCTGCCGCATCCGCCGTGTTGATGTTCACCTTGCCGGTGCGCGGTGCGGCGGTGGTGGGGGCTGTGCTGCCCGGCGACTGTGCGACGGGCGTCTCGCCGATACGCGGCACGATAATCAGTTCCCCGTCGATCGCTTTGCGCGCCAGGTTGAAGTGTGACACGTCAGCGTCGTCGGTCACGCCGCCCGCCGCGGTCACGGCGTCGCTCACGCGCGCGCCCGCCTCAATGCGATACACACCCGGCTGTTTGACCGCGCCGCTCACCTGAACGACGATGCGCGGCAGGGCGGTCGGGTTCGGGGTATAGGTCGGGGCCGGCGATGGGCGTGGCGTGAGGGTGACGAGCCGAACCGGCTCCGGTGCCGGGGGCTGGCGCGACACGAAGACAAAGACGGCTACGCCCAGCGCGGCCAGCAGGCACAGGACACCGGCGATGAGGGGATAGGGAGGGTGCGCACGCGACTCAGGCATGGATGATCTCCGGCGGCCCCATTATAGCACCGCGCCGCCCGCCCGCATGCAAAAACGCCCTCCGGCAACATGTTGCCGGAGGGCGTTGTGCGTTACAGGACGCTGTGGTTATGCGATCTGCGCTCCGGGTCGTAGGTGTTGCGCCCGTCCACGACGACCCGATGGCAGCGACAGGTCGCACCGTACTGATACGGTGAAGCGCAGCGGCTGATCGAACTCACCAACTGAGTGCAAAGTCCAGCTACGGAGGGAGTTTACCAGCGCGCCGGGGAGGAGAAGAAAGGAACCGGGTACCTACACGAGGATTTCAGCCGCTGCAACCAGACCGCACGGGTCTACCTGGACTACTTCGGCGCCCGCACCCCGACCACCAGTGTTACAAACGTAAGGCTCGCCTCGCCGACTCGTCCCGTGATTTGCCAACAACCTTCGCTTGCGAAGAGTATTCCGCTGGCTTGAAATCCTATCTCACCATATCCATCGGGGACACTCGTCTGAATCGGCGGCGCGGACGCGTCCAGTCGGTGTCCCTCAATGGTCAATTTACCCGGCACTCCGCGCCACCAACCAAATTTCATATCTATTGAACCATCGGGGTGAAGGTAATTGGGGGCCGTGGCCAAGATCCTGTTGTCTGTCCATAGATCGACCCACAATACACCATTCCCGTGACGTTGTTTGGGAACTGGCGGCATGCCGGGCGGAGAGGTCCCGTTGGGGATCGTCACGGGACAGGCATCCGGATCCACCGGCGGCAGGGTAGGCAATGCCGTGGGCTGGGGTGCCGATTCCACTGTCGAGCTCCGCGTTGGCAAGACCGTGGATAATGCCAGGGAAGGCGTTTCCGCAGCAGAGCCGCCGGTACCTGCGCAACCTGTCAACGCCGCGACGAGCAAGGACAAGATTGGTAAGAGCGTTAATCGCATGCGTTTGCCTGCCCGCCTGTGGACGAGTGGATTGGCGCTGCTCAACCCATCCTGCCGGTGCTTATCGGCTGGGCGCCATTCCCAGTCGATAATAGTACGAGTGCTCAACATTTTCGCAGGCACTGGTCGGACAGCCGTCATTGGTGCTGTGGCACTCACAGCATGAGTACCACCAACCATCCTCATGCTGGCAGTTCCAACACCATACACAGGTGCTGCAGCTGGTTGATCCAGCCGGCCAACACAAATGGCAGCACGCGTAATGGTAGAAATGTGCGAAGGCAGGCCGACTCAGCCCTAAGAACGCCAATAGCGCACCAACGGTACCAGCACCTAGCTTTTTGAGAAAATCCCTGCGGTCAATTTGCCTAGCAATTGCTTCAACTAACTTTTCTGTAGCCATTGTACACCTCCTGGGAAATCACTGTGTTGGCTATTACAGAGACCATACTGCAACGGCAAACTTAACCTGGCATTTACACGAGGACTTCAGCCGCGACAAACCAGACCCACACGGATCTATCTGGGCTACTTCTGCGCCGGTACCTTGATCACCAGTGTTACAAACGTAAGGCTCGCCTCACCGACTCGCCCCGTGATTTGCCAACAACCTTCGCTGGGGAAGTGTATGCTGCTGGCCTGAAATCCCGTCTCCCCATAGCCGCCGGAGACACTCGCCGTAAGTGGCGGTGCGGACGCGTCCAGTCGGTATCCCTCAATGGTCAATTTACCCGACACCCCGCGATACCAAGGAAATTTCATCGATACCGAACCATCTGAGCCAACGTAGTCGGGCGTGGCTCGAATCGTGTTGTTGGGCCATAAGGTGACCCACAGAACACCATTCCCGTGCATCGGGGGACCTGGCCGCACGCCGGGAGGCGCAGCCCCATTCGGGATTGTGACGGGACACGAATTCGGATCCGCCGGCGGTAGCGTGGGCAGTGCCGTGGGCTGGCGTGTCGATTCCACCATCGAGCTCCGCGTTGGCAAGACCGTGGACAATGCCGGGGAAGGCGTTTCCGCAGCAGAGCCGCCGGTGCCTGCGCAACCTATCATGGCCGCGACGAGCAATGACAATGCGACTAAGAGAATCATCCATCGCATGCGTTTACCTCGCTGCGTAACGATCAGTGTGTAGTGACAACGCTCCGCCCTATCTGTTAAGGGCTAGGCATGGTCCCTACTCGTCTGTAGTACGAGTGGTCGACATTTCCACAATCACCGTATGGACAGCCGTCATTGGTGCTATGGCATTCACAGCATTGGTACCCCCAGCCATCACCCCCAAGCGCCGGGTCCCACCAACAGTTCCAACACCATGCGCAGGTGTTGCACGTAGTTGATCCCGGCGAATAACACAAATGGCAGCATGCAACATCGACTGCGAAGGCAGGCCGACTCAGCCCTAGAAACGCCAATAGCGCCCCAAAGGTGCCAGCGCCAAGTTTCTTGAGAAAGTCCCTGCGGTCAATTTGCCTGGCAATTGCTTCAACGAGCTTTTCCGGAGCCATTGTACACCTCCTGGGAATTCACTGTGTAACTGTTAACGACACCGCCTACGCAGTGGCAAACTTAACCTTGCATACGGACTCCGAGTGTCAGCAATACGAGCAGAACAATCATTGACCACGCAAGCCCAAATACGTGGGCCCGCTGAAATAGCAGGCGTTGTTCATGGACGCGATCTAGCAACTGTGAGGTGGCGCTTGCGTTAGGCATCACCAAAGGCGCGACCCAAACTGATAGAGCACGCCCGAGCCAGTATATCCCGAATAGAACCGCGCCGAACCCCGGCTGTCCGATGACGGCTGCGACAACAGCGAGCAACCAAGCACCTGAGAATGTAAAATAGGTTGTAAAAACCAGCCCCAAGTCAAATCCCCATAGCGCTGCCGCGATTGTGCTTGGGAATACCTTGGACCAGAAATCTTTGGTCTGCCTTTTGACCTGAGGCAGGGGTAAGGAAATCCATCTAAGTTCACGAGCCATCAGAATGACTGCAACGGCAATAACAGCAAATATGCCGGACTCGCTCAAATGTAATGAAAACAATTCACCGAGCCAGCCTATTATTGCACCGATGAACGTGCTGGTCACTAGACCGGCAACACTAAACGCCGTCGTGTCAATTAACCACTGCTTCTTGAATCTAGCCACCTTCCCGAGGGGCGTTAACGCTCCGATGAGCGACAACCCTCAGAGCCCGACCAGTTGAGTCCAACCTAAGATCAGCGCAACCGCGAAGAGGCCATATCGAGGCTCATAGGTCATGGCTACCATGCCTGCCAAGAGGGATATGGTTGGAACAACCACGGCCACACGTTTGACTTTCTTCGACATGTCATCATGCTGGGAACCCTCATGTCGAACGTTGGTGGAAGTCTCCATAGCCATGCTAACCTGCGACCCGAAGGTGCGCTTCTTCCTTTTTGGGAAACACTTCGGTTAATTCCTCGGGTTGCTTGATCTGGCCATAGGACTTGATGCGATTGTTCTGATCGATGATGATAGCCGTCGGAACGGACGATATTTTGTGGAGGCGGCTAATACGACTATCCGCGTCTGCGATCACGGGCACATTGAGCTTATATTTCTCAACCAGTCGGGTACATTCCTCGCGCACCGACTCACAGATGACAATCACGTTGCCCTGATTAGTTTTGTGTCGCAGATAGCCTATACTGGTGAGCGCCTCCTCACAGGCGGAACAGTTAGGTGAAACAAACAGAAGAGCAGTTAGCCGGCCTACAAAGTCTGAACTGTTGATCGAAGCACCCGAGAGGCTCGTAGCACTGAACTTCGGCGCCTCCTGGCCTTCAGACATGCCAGCCACTGCTCGAGTTTGCTGGAGTTCCGTTACCATCCGCACCAAGCCAAACAAGATCAGGCTCTGGAACACCACGAGTACCCACAGAGCCACATAGGAGAGGTAAAAGGGGATAATTGTTTCCATGCTTATGCAACCCCTCTTCTTCCTGCGTCCGTGTGCTCCCTAGTCACCATCCCGCGACCACGGGGATGGTGAAACAAGACGAACAACTCGGGTAGGCTCAACAGCCACGCGGCCAGCAGGAGGACAGAAACGCCCAGAAGCACCTCGGATAGTAGAAAAGCGATAGTTGATGCATCACCTAGCCATATGGAATCGAAACCTGGTAACGATAAAACAGTTCCGGTGCTTCGCAAGGCCATAAGAAGTAAGACCGCCGCAACGAGCAAGACTAACCGCATCAATGTTCGGGGTGAGATTTGCTCGTCCGCATTCCCGAAACATCCACAAGAAACCTTCCGACCTCGTTTTAGATTTATACCCACGGCGAATAGGAAGGCGCCCAACAGAACTATGGCAAGCCACAGCGCGATGTCGGTCCCGAAGCCCGTCAGAAAACTAAATGCCAAGAAGCCCTCCGCCGGGATTAGCACAAGTCCAAAGGCTTGTGCGACTTTGGCTGGCAAAACCTCGTACTTGACCACACTCTGCACGAAAGCTAGTGGTCGGTATAGCTTCGGCGTAGCGGAGATCGCGAACACGATACCCAGGCAGAACTGGAGTGCAAGGGCAAAATATGCAAGGATAGAAACTCCCGTTGGATCAAGCATGTTGCCGCCGTTCAGACTCCAGGGCTAATATCAGGCCCCGTAGATCAAAATTCTCCCAGTTTAGATTGTGGCTCACAGAAGTCAATTGCCATTTGTTGGACCATAATTCAGGGTACCCATCGTCGCGCTTCGCCAGCCGTCCAAAAATCTTGTTGCCAGCAACTACATGATAGAGTACGTTGGTTCCAAAACGAGGAATCGCATCGTAACTGGCCCAGATTGACAGACTGTAGCAAGTCTTGAGATTCTCGATCAGAAACGCTGCGCGTAGCAACCCCGGCGTCTGTGTTTTCTTTGCTTCTCTTACCACCCGCAGATAATCGAGATATGTCGGCAATAAGTAGCGCGCACTTCGTAGACCGAAGCGAGTGATGACACAGATGATAGGAACATCTACGGGATGGTCCCCCGGCTCACGCAAACGTAAGTCTAACGATGATGTGACAGCTTCTGTTGTCATCGATTGAGTTGGAGTCAGCCGCGCCAATTTTTCGGTGCTTAACGCACCAAAAGATAACTCGTATATGATCGCATTTCCTAAACCAAATCCAATGTATGGGTTGCACTATATACCATAGGAGCCGCTCTGTCATCATCGAAACTGGTGATATCGCATCACATTTTGTGGTGATGGACGGCTTATGGCTCATCGCCACAGAAAAGCCCGTGTTTATGCACCCATACGATTGCTTGCGCCCGCGAGTTGACTTGCAGTTTCTGGAAGATAGCCCGGAGATGGGTTCGCACCGTATTCAGGCTGATATGCAACTCCCTGGCGATGTGTCGGTCGTCTTGCCCGTGTGCGAGCAGGCGCAGCACCACCTGCTCCTGTTCAGTAAGTTCCTGCATGATCGGCGCCGCACCCTCGCGCCGCATCAAATCCTGTAGCAGCAGTGCCAGGACGCCGGTCAGCGCCGTCAGCAGTTCCACATCGCGCGCGCTGAACGCGCCGGGGCGGTCGCTCTCCGCATTGATGACGCCGAGTACCTGGCCATGCAGAAAAAACGGCACGCACAGTTCGGACCGCGTGTTGCCGCGCGCTTTGAAGTAGCGCGGGTCTTCGCGCACATCGCGGACGAGCAGCGCCTGACCGTGCTGAAAGACCCAGCCAACGATGCCCTCGCCGGGCGCCAGCGCGAACCGGTTCTTCCCTTCTTCAGGCAGACCATAGCCTCCCCTGTACACCATACGACTATCCGCATCCACCAACCCGATGCCAAAATGGTCGTAGCGTAACTCCTCGTGGATGAGGGCGGCGAGTTGCTCGACAAATGCGTCAAGCTGCCCAAAGTCATGCAGTGCGATGGTTATCGCGCGCGTGATGACGCGCCAGTGCGTTTGCAGTTCGGTCAGTTCTCTCCATTGCTCAGTGAAACTCCGCTCAAGTGTCACGTTCCCTCCTTCCGCATCAATGGGGCGTACGCTCAGGCTCGATGGGCGGCGTTGTTGTAGAGCGATCACGAACTAATACCGTTTCGGTTTGATGATGTCCCCATACCTGGTGGAAGGTCGGTTGTCACCCCCTCATCCCCTGGCCCCTTCTCCCCCCGCGCGCGGGGGAGAAGGGGAAAAGCTGATTGGGGATTGGCGCGGCGGCAAAGCCGCCGCGCCAATCCCCTTTGACTCACGCCCTCTCCCAGCGAAGCTGGGAGAGGGCCGGGGGGAGGGCGGCGATTGCTATACAATGCTGACACATACAACGATCGCTTGGGGACATACTCATCACAAAACAGTATAAGCATATACCAGTAGAATAACCATCCGCTAACCGCGTTTCTGCCATTCACGGTTGGGAAGAGCAGTTTCGCGTGATGGGTGCAGTGGGGAGACACCCCTCTACTCGCCAGGCCAGTCCCGAATAACTGGGTAAGACGCGCTTGAGCTTTGCGATACATATGGATGATGTCGCGCGCATCTCGGGTGCCGGCAGGTTGGTGCCCGGGGTGAGGCCCGTCGACCGAATGCGATGCTGCGCTGGAACGCCGCCGAGGTGCTCCGGCGGCTCCACTATAGCACTACCGCCGCGCCGGATAGTGAAACAAAAATCCCCGCCGGTGTCCGACCCGGCGGGGGGTTCTGACTGGTGGCAACGCGCCCGGTTAGCGGACCTGCGCATCGGCCAGCGACGCCGCGAGCCCAGTGTTCGAGTACCCGCGCCCGATGCCGCGGTAGATGAAACCGAGGTCATTCATCCGGTCCGGGTCATAGATATTGCGCCCGTCCACGACGACTGGCTTCCGCATCACGCTCTTCATGCGCGGCAGATCGACCTGCTTGAATTCGTTCCACTCGGTCACAATGATGACCGCATCGCACTGCGCGGCCAGTTCGTACGGGTCTTCGCACAGGTGCACGCCCGGCATCAGCTTCGCGGCGACGTCCATCGCCACCGGATCGTAGCCCTTCACGTGCGCGCCCTCGGCCGCCAGCCGCTGGGCGATGTCGAGCGAGGGCGCTTCGCGCATGTCATCGGTGTTCGGCTTGAACGCCAGCTACGACCTAACGAGCGTCACGGATGCGCTGAGCCGCCAGACGCGCTACGGCTACGATACGGCCGGCAACCTGACGGTCATCACCGATGCGCTCGGCATCACGACGACGTTTGGCTACGACGGCTACGGCCAGCGCACGCGCGCGACCGACGCCAACGGGAACAGCACGCTCTTCGCGTACAGCAGCGCCGGCTACCTGATCACGACGACCGACGCGCTGAGCAACCGCGTTGTCGCGGCCTACGATGCGGTCGGCAACCGCACGAGCGTCACGGACGCGCGCGGCAACACGACGAGCACTAGTTACGACGCCGCGAACCGGCTGGTCGCCGTGACCGCACCGCTGACGGTCGGCGTGACGGCGACGACGCGCTACGGCTATGATCCGGTCGGCAACCGCAGCGTCATCACCGACGCCAACGTGCACACGACGACGTTCGGCTACGACGCGCTCAACCGCACGGTCGCGATGACTGATGCGCTAGGGCACCGCACGCAGTACGGCTACGACGCGGCCGGCAACCGGCTGACGCTGACCGACGCCAACAATAACGTCACGCGCTACGGCTACGATCGACTCAACCGCACGATCGCCATCACCAGTCCCGTGTCCGGTATCGTCACACAGTTCCAGTACGATTCGGTCGGCAACCGCACGGGCACGGTCGATCCGCGCGGCCATACGACCACCGTCGGTTACGACGCGCTCAACCGGGTCATCACGACCAGTGTGCCGCTGACCGCAGCGCAGTTCGCATTAACGCAAGTCCAGTACGACCCGGTCGGCAACCGCACGGTCATCACCGATGCCAACACCCACCGGACGCAGTACGGCTTCGACCGGCTCAACCGCACGGTCGCGATCACCGACGCGCTGCTACACACCACGACCGTCAGCTACGACCGCGCCGGCAACCGGGTCGCGATGACCGACACGGCGGGCTACCCGTCGACATTCCGCTATGATGCGCTCAGCCGCGTGCTGACGACGACCAACCCAGCGGGCGCGAGCCAGGCGGTCACCTACGATGCGGCCGGCAACCGGCTGACGAGCGTGGACGAGCTGGGCCGCGTGACGCGCTACGTCTATGACGCCGCCAACCGTTTGGTTGCTCAGACCGATCCGCTGACGCAGACGACCGCCTACGCCTACGACGCGATCGGCAACCTGACGCGGCTGATCGGGCCGAAGAATCAGGGCATCACCGTCACCTTCGGCCTGACCTACACCTACGACGCCGCGAACCGGTTAACCGGCAAGCAGTCGCTGATCGGCACGACCGGCTACGCCTACGACAACGCCGGCAACCTGCTGACGTTGACTGATCCGAGCGGGGCGTACACGGCGTTCACGTATGACAATGTGAACCGGCTGACGCAGCAGGACGATCATGCCGTGGGCGGCGCGCTGACGGTCTCGAGCACGCACGCCTACGACCCGAACGGCAACCGCACGAACACGACGGAGTTCTACGTCGGCTTCACGCGCTCAACCGATTCCAGCTACGACTACGCCAACCGGCTCGTCGCCGAATCCGGCCCCGGTGGCGCGACCGGCTATACATACGATGCGGCGGGCAATCGCACCGGCACGAGCGACCCGCTGGGCGTCTCGACCGTCGTGACGCCGAACGCGCTGAACCTGCCGGTGCAGACCACGCACTGGCAGAACGGTGGGCTGCTGGACGCCACGACCACCACGTATGATGCGCGCAAAACGCCCTCCGGCACAGACTACCGGAGGGCGTTGTTCGTTGCATGACGCTGCGGTCATGCGGTCTGTGCGTTGGACGGCGCTGCGCCGCCGTCGCTTTTCGGGTGACCACGTCCAACGCCGCGGTAGATGAAACCGAGGTCATTCATCCGGTCCGGGTCGTAGATATTGCGCCCGTCCACGACGACTGGCCTCCGCATCACGCTCTTCATGCGCGGCAGATCGACCTGCTTGAATTCGTTCCACTCGGTCACAATGATGACCGCATCGCACTGCGCGGCCAGTTCGTACGGGTCTTCGCACAGGTGCACGCCGGGCATCAGCTTCGCGGCGACGTCCATGGCCACCGGATCGTAGCCCTTCACGCGCGCGCCCTCGGCCGCCAGCCGCTGCGCGATGTCGAGTGACGGCGCTTCGCGCATGTCGTCGGTATTCGGCTTGAACGCCAGGCCCAGCAGGCCAATGGTGCGCCCATTCAACCCGCCCAGCACGTCGCTGGTCTTCTGCACCGTCTGGCGACGCTGGTCGGCGTTAATCTCCATGACCGCGCGCAGTAATTGCGGGTGGCAGCCCGCCGCCTCGGCCATGTGCTCGAGCGCCTTGACGTCTTTGGGGAAGCACGAGCCGCCGTAGCCGAGACCCGCGTCGAGGAACGCGCGGCCGATCCGCTTGTCCAGCCCCATGCCCTCGGCCACTTCCTTCACGTCCGCGCCGAGCTTTTCACAGATGGCGGCGATTTCGTTGATGAACGAGATCTTGGTGGCGAGGAACGCATTGGATGCGTACTTGATCATCTCGGCCGTCGGCAGATCGGTGATGATGATCTTGGTGCGCAGCGGCAGGTGCAGTTGTGCCACGCGGTGCGCCGCGTCCGGATCGCGCGAGCCGAGCACGATCCGGTCGGGGTTCTGGAAATCGAAAATCGCCGAGCCTTCGCGCAGGAACTCCGGGTTCGACACCACGGCGAACGGCGCGTCGCCGCTGCGATACTTGACGATGATATCGGCCACAAAGTCGCCGGTGCCGACCGGCACGGTCGATTTGTTGATGATGACGAGCGGGTGGTCGAGGTGGCGCGCGATCAACTCGGCGGCGGTGCTGACGTATTTCAGATCGGCAGCGCCATCCTCGCCCTGCGGCGTGCCGACGGCGATGAACGCAAACTCGGCGTCTTTGAGCGCATCGGCATAGGAGGTCGTGAAGTGCAGGCGCCCGCCCTTGATGTTGCGCTTGACGATCTCTTCGAGCCCCGGCTCGTAGATCGGCATCACGCCGCTTTCCAGCAGGCGGATCTTCTCGGGGATCACGTCGAGCAGGACAACCCGGTTGCCCAGGTCGGCGAAGCACGCCCCCGTCGTCAAACCGACATAACCTGCGCCCACCACACAGATATTCTTCATCGCGTGTTCACTCCCATCGAGTTGCAGCTCACGCCGCATCGGCCATCAGCATACGCGCCGTGCGCCGCCCGATCTCCACAGCATAATTTGTGCCCCGGTCCCACGGATACACCTGCGACATCGACGCAAAGTACAGCCCCTTCAGCGGAGTACGGATCGCGGGGATGTTGCGCGAGTGGTTGATGCCCGGCACCGGCTGGGCGTAGGCTGTCTTCCACAGCCACGCCCCGCGCACCCAACTGCGGTCGAACTGCGAGTTGAAGCGCTTGAACGACGGCAGGAAACGCTCCAGCAGTTCATCCTGGCTCAGGTGGAAATACTCGTGGTCGGCGTCCAGATAGTCGCCACAGTATATAATCCGGTCGCCGCCGTAGTGCTCCGGGCTCATGTAGTTCGTGTGCTCGACCAGCGACAGGAACGGGAACCCGGCCTCTTTCGGCAGGTTGTGCCAGTAGTAGTTGGTCAGTTGCCGGTCGAGCGTGACGACCAGCACGACCGCGCCCATCGACTTCAACGCCCGCAACTGCGCGGTGTACGCATTGGGCAGTTCCGGCGCCAGCTTCGCCATCAGCGCCGGTGACGAGGTGTTGATGACCGCATCGTAATGCGCGCTGCCGTCGGCGGCTGCAATGGTCAGCCCGCCGTGGGCCTCGGACCGGATGCCGCTCACAGCCGTGTTCAGCCGGATCTGCGCGCCCTGCGTTTGCACGCGCGCCGCGAAGTCGTTCAGGAACGCCTGGAAGCCGCCCACATAGGTGCCGAGCGTCGTCGTGCGCGAATGCAGCCGCGCCCACAGCCACGCCATGTTGACCGTCTTGACGTGCTCCTCGCCAAACTTGCCGACGAGCATCGGTTTCCAGATCGTCTCGTATATGCGCCGTCCGAACCAGCGGCGCGTCCATTCGCCGGCGGTCTGGCTCTCCAGCGGCTGCCAGTTCGGTGAGAACCGCAGGTACGCGCCGGCCAGCCCGAAGCGCGCCACGTCCCAGATCGGGAAATGCCGCAGGAGAAACAGCGGCATGTTGGTAAACATCGAGTCGAACGGGTGAAACTGCCCGTTGTGGTAGATGACGGTCACCGGGCGCGGGAACAGAACCTTGTCGCTCCAGCCGAGCTCACGGATCAGTCCGAGCACGTCTTTGTCCGAGGCGAACCAGTGATGGTAGAACTTTTCGAGCGTCCAGTCCCAGTGCGGGGCTTTGAAGCCGGCGGCCAACCCGCCCACTTCGCCGGCTGCCTCGTAGATGGTGACATGGTGCCCCGCGCGAGTCAGGTCGTACGCCGCCGACAGC
Organism: Chloroflexota bacterium; assembly: GCA_016235055.1. NCBI lineage: Bacteria > Bacillati > Chloroflexota > Chloroflexota bacterium. The sequence goes on from JACRMK010000040.1 coordinate 44,029, forward strand.
CCGGCCGCGCCGGCGCCGACAATGGCCACATCCATGAGCTATAGCTCCACTTCCAGCGGCGCTTTGGCGCCCCCATTGTCCTCGTGATCGGCGGCTACATCGGCTTGCACCTTGCGCCACGACAACCCCTCGTGCGCCATGAACAGCGCGCCGAGCACCGTGATCGGCAGCCAGAGCGCCGCGTGCAGCACCAGCGTGTAGCCGGTCGCGATTTCGCTGCCGACGCCGAACGCCTTGAGGATCGCGATGCCGGGCGCGTCGAAGGTGCCGACGTACCCTGGCGACGATGGAATGGTCGTGGCCAGGTTGACGACGCCGTTCATCAACATCAGCGCGTAGAACGAGACTTCGAACGGAAAGGCGTGCATGACGAACCAGTATTTGACCGTCTCCAGCAGCCAGATGACCAGCGACGTGACGAAGATCATCAGCACGTCGCGCTCGCGGCGCAGCGACGAAAGCCCAACCAGAAACCGATCGGCCAGGCCGTGCACGCGCCCCTGGAACTCGATCGGAATCAGGCGCGTGATGAACCAGCGATAGATGCGCTGGGCGCGCTCCGGGTTGGCGGCGATGATGAAGAAAACGACTAGCGCGCTGATGAAGACGATGCTGCCGAAGATGACGATATTGCGGAGGAACTCGGGCAGCGCCTCCAGCGTGGGCAGCGATACGAAGACGAACAGCAGCATCACCACGCCGTCGAACAGCCGCTCGATCAAGACCGTCGCCAGCGACGCTGACATGGGGACGCCGGCGCGCTTCTTCAATATGTACGAGCGCAGCACCTCGCCGGCGCGCGCCGGGTAAATGTTGTTGCCCATGTAGCCGATGGTCACAATCGGGAACAGCGTCCGCAGCGAGACCGGCTGGATCGAGCGCAGCATGTAGTGCCAGCGCCAGGTACGCGCCACCACGGCCAGGAAATAGGTTAGTATCCCCGGTATGATCCAGAGGTAGTTGGCGCGCGACAGGACGTCCCACACATGCGTCAGGTCCTGCCCTTGTAAGGCCCAGTACAGGAAGACCGCGCTGATGGCGACGCCAAACAAGAATCGAAGACGGGACATTGAACTCTCGCTGATGAAATGCGCACGGCCCATATGCCGCCAGCCGACAAATGATTATACCATCGGCGCGCACGGCCAAGAAAAATGCCTCCGGGTTCCGGAGGCATTGATGCGCTATGAGGCTATTCGGTTTTAGGCTGTGATCGCTTCGGGGAGCATGCGGCCCAGCACGCGCTCCATTGCCATTGTATGGCTGCAGTGTGCGTGCGTCTTGTAGAACTCGCAATCACAAATCCACTGCCCGTTTGCATAGCCGGTCACATGCCGGTTGTTCTCACCCGAGATCTCCACCTTGAAGGACTGAAAGCGGATGCGCTCGTCCCGTTCTTCCGCGTACTGCTTCGCCTTCTGGATTTTGCTGATCGTGCCTGAATCCATGCTGTGGCCTCCTGGGGGATTTAAGAAACCAAAAAGCACCCAGCGTGATACGCTTGGGTGCTTAATACGGTTGGTGTAACGCGGCCCGCGCCGCTGATGCGTTCAATTTCAAATCCTCACTCTTTTAGCAGTATACCCCCTCGGGCGATGGATGTCAACAGTCTTGCCGACATTTTTAAGTTGTTGCGTTATCGTAAAACGCAAGTCGATGCGAGCCTTCTTGCTCGAATACCGTAGCGCTCCCCAACGAGGGATATTCCCTGGCGATTTCACCTCGTTGCGGATGGCGCACATCAAGACCTCACAGGTTTTCAACTTGTGAGGCCTGCCCGCCACGGGCAATCACTGCGGCTGTGATTGTGATATTGAATGTCATACGAGAGAACAATGGCGAAGCGCCGGGAGGCAGGCTGGCGCACTGTCGACGTTCGTCCGGGTGATTGCCCCATGGCGCTGAGGATTGTCCGAATTCTACCCACATGGGGGGGTGACAAAACATGGTCTCTGTGATACGCTACAGATAGCCCCGAGTTATTGAGCACGATCGGACCTGAGGGCAACGATAACCGGATAAACGCTATTGCCTGGCAAGCGGCATCGCATGGAAGCACGCAGCATACTGTTGTATCATGCGACACCGTAAGTGAGTCGAAAGGCGGCAGGCAGCACGCGCCGGGAAGCTCACAAACCGCCCGACCTGACTGCACATAGTGTAGCGCGACTGGCAAGCCGGGCCATGCGTCATGGGCAGATGCTACTGCCGGCGGTTATCACGAACGGTCGATCTCACCCTCCGATGACTCGGGGTCTTGCTTTGCCCAAAACAGACGGGCCGGCGCATCATTGCGCCGGCCCGCTGTCGTGTTATTCGCCGCTCTCGGGCGTCGTTCGCGTTCCGCAGGCTTGCGCTACAACCCCATCAGCTTCCGCACGCGCTCTTGCATATTGGTCAGCGGGATTGGGCCGATCCAGTTGCCAAACGGCCGGCCGGCCGCATCATTGCCCGTCAGCAGCGTGCCATCGGCCTTGATGAAGTATGTCTCCGGCACGCCGGTAATGCGGTACGCCTTGGATATCTTCGTGCCGAGGTCCGGACCGTTCGGGAATGTGATGCCGTACTGCGCCATGTACGCCTTCGCCTCGGGTTCCGTGTCGACATAGTCCACGCCGAGCACCAGCAGGCCCTTGTCCTTGTACTGCGTCCAGATCGCCTGCAGTTCGCGCGCTTCTTCCTTGCACTGCGTGCACCACGACGCCCAGAAGTTGATGACGACCGGCGTGCCGCGCAGTTCCGACAGCCGGTAAGCCTTGCCCTCGAACGACGTCAACTCGAAGGCTGGCGCCTGCCCGGCCGCCAGCGGCGGCGCGCCTTTCTGTTGCAGCGTCCATATCAACAGCGCCAGCAGCGCCAGGATGATGACGACCGCCGCGCCGAACACGATGGCATTCTTGCGCGGCTTCGGCGTCTCGATCGGCGGGACGGCGGAGTGGGTGGCGGTGCTCATTCGCGCTCCTTCATCTCGCGGCGGATGCGCTTGGCAACGTCCGGCGCGACGGCTGGCTGCTCGTCACTGGCTTCCGGCTCGGCTGCGGCCAGCGCCGCGCGCGATAGCTGCCAGCGCCGCATCGTCACCGTCAGAAACGCCAGGCCGGCAATCAATAGGATGAACGGGAAGACATACGCGCTGATGTTGAAGCCCTCGGCGGGCGGCGCGCCCAGCACGCGCTCGCCGTACTGCGCCACAAAATACGCGCGGATATCCTGCTCGCTCTCGCCGTTGGCCAGCTTCTCGCGGATCAGCGCGCGCCACTGCACGCACGCCTGCGTCTCGCAGACATCCAGCGGCGTGCTGGGGCAGACCGGGCAGTACAATCCCTTGGCCACGCGCAGCATCTCGGCATCGAGGTTGACGGCGGTGACCGGCGTCTTGGGCGCGGATAGCATGCTGAAGCCGATCACGGCGGCGACGATGACCACCAGTGCCGCCGCGCCCAGTGCCACCCAGCGCGCCTCCAGCCGGCTCCGCGCATTGGTGGCGCGGACAGGTTGAATCATACGCGCTCGTCTCCTTCGGCGTCCAGCGCGCGCAGGGCCGCGTCGGTCTGGCGCGAGCGAATGTACACGCTCACTCCGTAAGCGGATAGGAGCGCTGCGATCAACACATACGCAATGATCATGTTCGCCATAGTTAGTTCTCCCTCGCGGCCAGCCGGGCCGCCAGCACGTTCCGGCGCTGCTCCAGCCGCACGCGCGCCAGCAGGAACCAGCCGTACAGCAAGGTGAACGAAAGCAGCGCCACCATCAGCGTCGCGCGCATCCGCTCGTCCAACCCGCCTTCGCTGCTGATCAGCAGGCTCGGGTGCATCGTGCGCCACCAGACGACCGACAGGTAGATCAGCGGCACGTTCAAGAACCCGATGATACCGGTGATGGCGGCCAGCCGCGACATGCGTCGGCTGTCGGCCACGCTGCGCAGCCGCAGGTAACCGACATAGATCATCCAGAGGATCAGCGTCGTCGTCAGCCGCGCGTCCCACGTCCAGTACGTGCCCCAGGCGACCTTCGCCCACAGCGGGCCAGTCAGCAGGACCAGCGTCGTGAAGATGACGCCCATCTCCGCCGACGAGAGCGCCAGCGCGTCCCACTTCGCCTCGCCCTTGATCAGGTACATGATGCTTGAGACGAATACCACGCCGAAGGCGAGGAACCCGATCCACGCACTCGGCACATGGAAGTAGAAAATGCGCTGGGCATCGCCCATCGTCGCTTCGCGCGGCGCGTAGAACAGCGCCATATACAGCGCGATACCGATCGTGACTACGGACGCCACGGCCAGCCCGCGCAGGAGCGGCACCGCCGTGCGGTCGCCCAGCAGGCGCCAGTATGGCGCGGGGGCCGGCGCCGCCGCGGCGCCGGGATCCTCTTTGACTCTTAGCGGCAAGACGGTTGCACTCATGGCTCGACTCCCTCGATTAGATTTTCGCGCCGCACTTCATGCAGAACCGGTCGCCCGCTTCGGCGGGCGCCTGGCACTGCGGGCAGACGTGGTTGGCGGCCGGCGTCGTCTTGGCGCGCCGCTTGGGCGCGTTCGCCGCCGGCGCCGCGCTCTGCGTGGCCGTCAGGGTGTCGATTTGCTGAAGGATCGTTGCCGCGCGCGTCTCGTACCGCGTGCGCAGGTTCTTGTAGTCGCTCTCGGACAACTTGCCGGTCGCGTGGTCGAACTCGAAATCGCGCAGGGCGTCAAACGCCTGCTCCCGGGCGCTCGCCAGGTTCTCGTACTGCGGGTCGCCCATCGTCACGAACTTGCGGATCGTGTAGCGCCGCGGGTTGGCCAGCGGGTAACCGACGAACACCAGCACGCCGAAGATCACCAGAATCGTCAGAAGATAGTCCATGCTTGCCTCCTAGCGTCCGGCGGCCACGGCCGCTTCGCGCATCTGGATGCGCTGCATCACGCGCGCCTCGCGCGGGTCCGGCCAGGCCGCGATCAGCGTGCCGAGCATGAACACGCCGAAGCCGATCCACAGCCAGCTGATCAGTGGGTTGACAATCGCCTTGATCGTCACGCTGCCGTCGTCGTTCGATCCGGCCAGGATCAGGTACAAGTCCTCCATGGCGGTCGAGCGCACCGCAATCTCGGTGGTCGACTGCTCGGAGGCAGGGTAGTAATTCTTCTCCGGCTTCAGTGTAGCGATCTGCGCACCGTTCTCGAAGACGGTCAGGTTCGCCGCCCAAACCTGGTGGTTCTCCTCGGCGTACGAGGCCAGGCCGTCGAAGCGCAGCGTGTACTGCTTGATCGCAATGGTCTCGCCCGTGCGGACGTTTTTCTGCAGGTCGGCCTGGAAGAAGGTCGAGCCGGCGATGCCGACGACCGCCATCACGATGCCGATGTGCACGACATAGCCGCCATAGCGCCGGCGGTTCTTGACGAACAGCATGGCCAGCGCGGTCGGCGGGTTCTCGCCATGCTGGCGCATGCGCGCGCCCGCCGCCCGGAAGAATTCCACCATGATCGTGCCAGACACGAAGCCGGCCGCGCCGAAGGCGGTCAGGCCGAGCGGTTCCCGCACGCCCAGCGCAAACAGCCCACCGACGACCACCGCCGAGACAAGTAGCGGCCGCAGGAAGTTGCGCACGAGGTTATCCACCGAGGCGCGCCGCCAGCCGATCATCGTGCAGACGCCCATCAGGACAATCAACAGGAAGAAGATCGGGCCGTTGACCGTGTTGAAGAACGGCGCCGCCACGGTGATCTGCTTGCCGGTCGCCAGTTCGCTGATCATCGGGAAGATCGTGCCCCACAGCGTGGCAAACGCCGCGCCGACCAGCAGCAGATTGTTGAGCAGGAAGGTCGCCTCGCGGGAGACCACCGAGTCGATCTCGTTCTCCTCGCGCAGCGCGCCCAGCCGCGTGTACAGCAGGTACAGGAACAGTAGGATGACGCCGGCCATGTAGCCCAGGAAGATCGAAGCGAGCAGCGAGTTTGTGCCGAAGGCGTGCACCGACTGCACCACGCCGCTGCGGGTCAGGAACGTGCCGAGGATCGACAGGATGTACGTCAGCATGACCAGCACGAGGTTCCAGACCTTCAGCATCCCGCGCTTCTCCTGGATCATCACGCTGTGCAGGTAGGCCGTGCCGGTCAGCCACGGAATCAGCGAAGCATTCTCGACCGGGTCCCAGCCCCAGTACCCGCCCCAGCCCAGCTCGACGTACGCCCAGCGCATGCCGAACAAGAGGCCGAGCGACAGAAACAGCCACGAAATAAGCGTCCAGCGCCGCGTGGTGCGAATCCAGGCGTCGCTCAACCGACCGGTAGTCAGCGCCGCCATGGCGAATGCGAACGGCACCGTAAAGCCGACATAGCCCAGGTACTGTGTGATCGGATGAATGAACATGCCCGGATTCTGCAAGAGCGGGTTCAGCCCCTGGCCGTCCTGCGGCGTGAAGTTCAGCATCTTGAACGGCTGCGCGACGACGATCAACAGCAGGAAAAAGAAGCCCTGTGTGAACGCCATGAACGCGATGGCGTACGGCATCAATTCGCGGTTCTGATCGCGGTTCTGGAACGTCACAATGGCCGCGAAGAGCGACAGCAGCCAGACCCAGAACAGCAGCGAGCCTTCCTGTCCGCCCCACAGCGATGAGATGGTGTAAAGCAGGGGTTGATCGAGGCTAACGTGCGAGGCGATGTACTCAAAGCGGAACTGGTGAGTGATCGCCGCCCATTCCATGATCGCCACCGCGAGCGTAGTCAGCGCGGCGACGGCGTAGATGCCGTTCTCGGCGCTGGCCATCATTGCCGGGCGACGCTTCTGGACCGCAACCAACGCGGCGCCAACGGTATACAGCGCCAGCGCAAAACCAAGCCAGACCGTCAGGTTGCCGAGTCCGGCGATTTGCAGGGTACCCATCGTCAGTTTCCCTCCTTCTTAGCTGCTTCCGCAGCGCGGCGTCACGCGGAAGCCGGCGCGACGTCACGCCGGCGGAAGCGACCTGCTGCATCGATCAGTTTTGTTTAGGCGTTTCCGATTCGTATCGCGAAGGGCACTTCACGAGGATCGAGTCGGCCTGGAAGACGCCCGCCGCATCGAGGCGACCTTCGGCCACCACGCTTTCACCGTTGGTCAGCGTGTCGGGTACAACACCTTTGTAGACAACGGGCTGCACCATGCCGTTATCCTTGATGTTGAACTTGAGCGTCATCGTCTTCTGGTCCAGATCGATCGAGGACTGATCGAGCGGGCCGTTAACGCGGATCGTTTGCCCGGTCAGGCGCGTCTTCTGCGCCACCAGTTCGGGGACGGTATAGTAATAGACAACATTGGACTGGAAGTTCGAGAGGGCGAAAGCCGCAATGGCGCCCAAGATGATCAGGCCGCCAATGATGTACTTCAGATTGAGGATACGCGCGCGTGGTTTGGGTTGCGCGATGCCAGTCATGACATTTTGCATGGTTGACCCTCCGTGAGTCGAGTGTAGAAATCTACTTGTGACTAATATAACAAATTGAGGTCTTAGTTGGGTCTTAGCTTCGTTCGAGATCGGTTAGCTTGATAATCGGGTAAGTATGGCGCCCAACAAACGTGATCGCCATCTAATTTGGTGCTACAATAAATGTGGCGCAGGCCATGCAACTACGGGGGGTGAACCGTGACCGAGCCGCAGCCCATTCGCGTCCTGATCGTGGACGATTACGCGGTCGTCCGCAGCGGCCTGCGCGCGTTCCTGGTCGACTGCCCCGACATGCTTGTGGTCGGCGACGCGCGCGACGGCGACGAGGCGTCGCGCCTCTGTGGCGCATGCGCTCCCGATATTGTGCTGATTGACGTGCAGATACCCGGCACCGACGTCGCCGACGCCACGCGCCGCATCCGCGCCGCCTGCCCCCGCCTGCACGTTATCGCTCTGGCCGGGGAAGACGACGACGAACTGGCGCAAACGGTCATGCAAGCTGGCGCGGTCGCCTACCTTCCCAAGCGCATCGATGCCATCGAACTGGCCGACGTTATCCGTCAGACGCACCGCGGCTGTGGGACTGCGCCGGAACGCGCCGCGCAATGGCCGCTGCACCTGGCCGGGCAGTCGCTCACGGCGCGCGAGCGCGAAGTGCTTGTGCTGCTGTGCGACGGATTGCATAATCGTGAAATTGCGCAGCGACTGGTCATCAGCCCCTCTACCGTCAAGTTCCACGTCAGCAGTATTCTGGCCAAGCTTGGCGCCGCCACCCGCACCGAGGCGGCCGCCATCGCGATTGAGCATCATCTGGCGCCCGCACACCACGCGCAGCCTGCCCATTAACGCGGCATCCGATCGGCTCGGACCCCCGGTAACCAGCGCACGAATCAAGCGAGCACTTTTTCGTGCCTTCTCGCCTCCTTACGAGTCATCCGGTTGGCCTCGTCGTGATGAGCAGATTGGCGCGCGCGACCCGTGCTCCACGGACAGCCGTAGACCGCGACTGGTCAATCATACCCGTCCAGGCCCTGGCAATAGTAGATTTCGACACAATTGGGTGTCAATAACTGATAAATCTGACCGATTCAACATCGTTTTTTGACCGAACTTTGACTTTCAGCCGCTATTGTTGACCGTGGTCGTCATGATGGCGACAACCGAGACTCATGGAGGGTCTATGAACATGAAGCAGGCTTCCCCAGACCGCTGGCTCTCAATCCGCGAAGCCAGCCAGACCCTGGGCGTTCATATCGGCACTGTGCGCGAGTGGGCCGACCACGGTCGGTTGGCGAGTTACCGCACCCCCGGCGGCCACCGCCGCTTCCGGAACGCCGATCTGCAACGCTTCCTCTCGCTTCAACATACACCTGATACGACCACACCCGACGAGCGCGTGCTTAGGCGCGTGCGCGCCGATTTGCAGACATCGTCTCACCAGGAGCAGGCCGCTTCCGCCGAATACGGCGGGCACCCGCGCGAAATCGGCCGGCAACTGCTGGCCTGTGTCACACGCTTTGCGCAGGAACCGGAGTTGCGCAACAGCCTGCTGACGGAGGGGCGCGCGATCGCGCAGACGTATGGCCAGGCACTGGCCGAGGGCGGCCTGTCGGCCGGCAACGCCGCGCGCGCCGCACTGCGCTACCGCCGCATTGTACTGCCGGCGGTGCTGAGCGAAACGCTCGGCTCGCGCACCGGCGACGAGGAAGACGCGCAGTTCTTCCAGCGCATCAGCGACTTCCTGGACGAAATCCTGCTCGCCATTCTCGATGTGTACCCATAGCGGAGAAAAACCAACCGCAGAAGACACAAAGCACAACTAACCGCAGAGAGCGCAGAAAAAACGTACTTGTTTACCGGGTAGTCGTCGTGAGTATGCAACCCGTTCTACTCAGTTTGGGCGTAAATCGCATGAGCGCCCTGCACGCTTGCGCGGGATGGCGCCCCGGGCGAACTCGCTTGTACCCATCAACCCCACCCCCA
>JACRMK010000041.1 GCA_016235055.1 Chloroflexota bacterium
CCCAACTCCGTTGGGAGGGGGTCGGGGGGAGGGCAACGCCGCTTTCTTGTCGAGCCAGCTTGCGTGACAAGTACCAGGGGCCAGTTCATAGCAAGCCGGCATTGGAAAATACCTGTCCAAAGCCAAAATGAGAATTGCTGCGGTCGTGTTGACTGCGCTGCGTCGCCGCAACAAAAAGGCCCCGTGCGGGCGCACAGGGCTTTTGCATAGTTACCGGGAATGGCTATTCGGGTACGAAGCCGCGCTTGAGCATCTTTTCCGTTTCGGCCTTGCACTTGACGCACAGCGTCGTGCCGGGTAACGCCCGCAACCGCTCCGCTCCGATCTCCGCGCCGCAGCGCTCGCAGACGCCGTAGTGGCCCTGATCGAGCGCTTTCATCGCGTCGTCGATCGACCCGACCTTGTCTTCCAGCGTGCGAATCACAGCCAGCAGTTTCTCGCGCTCGTATACGTCCGGGTCGCCCTCGTCCGAGTCGTGCTCGATTTCGATCTGCATTTGCCCGCGCAGGCGCCCCAGTTCCAACTCGGCTTCCGCGCGTTCTTCGTTCAGGCGCTCGCGCTTCTGCTTCTTGCCATCGGTTTTCGAATCGGCTTTGAGCGCTGCGGCCCTGGCGGCGCCATTGCCATTCCCCGACCTGGCCGCTCCGTTGCCGGTCTTGGCGCTAACGCCGGGAGCTTTGGCGCGCCCGCTCTTGGCCGGGACTGGCTTGGAATGCTTGCTGTTCTTGGCTGTCTGCTGAGGCATTATCACTTCCTGAATTCAAACGGTATGATACCAAAATTGCCAGCACTTATACCATGGTTTCAAGGAACCGTCAATGTATCTGTGATTCCCAGAGTGCTTAGGTAAGCGAATTGGTTTGGCGAGGGCACACGTTCGGAGCGCTGCGTGGCGTGCTATTCAACATCTGCATATGGCAGGTACAGCCGGCGACTACGACTGTAAGGTCCTGATCTGCGCGATACGCAACGATGTGGGCAATGACCATAGCCCAGCAATTCTCATTTTGGAGTCGGCTGCCAATATGCCCCCTCATCCCCTGCCCCTTCTCCCCCGCGCGCGCGGGGGAGAAGGGGCAAAGCTAACGGGGAGGTGCGCGTCACTTTTTCGGCGGGCCAGCTTGCGTGACAAGCGCCTGAGGGCCAGCGCATCGCAAGCGGCATTGGAAAGTACCCGTACAAAGCCAAATTGAGAATTGCTGACCATAGCCGGGGCGCAATTGACAAACCGGCTCATTCTGTGTTACTTTCCCTCGCGTTGCACACCACAGTCAAACACGGAGGCTGTATGGCGGACACCCAACGAATTGTCGAATGGCTCGGACGGCTGGTTCAGATCCCGAGCGTGGGGCCGGAGAACGCCGGGCCGCGCGCCGGGCAGGCCGGCGAGGCCAAGATCGCAGCGGCACTGGCCGGGTGGTTCAAGCAGGTGGGCGCTGAAGTGACGGTCGAAGAGGTGAAGCCGGGACGCCCGAACGTCTATGGCGTCTGGCGCAACGGCTCGTCACGCTGGGCTGTGGTCGATGTGCACACCGACACAGTCGGCGTCGAGACGATGCAGGGCGATCCGTTCGACGGGCGCAGCGCGGGCGGGCGCGTATACGGCCGCGGCTCGGTCGACACCAAGGCCAGCCTGGCGATTGCGCTGGCGGTGATCGAGGCGGCCCGGCGCGCGGGCCGCAACCTGAACACGAACCTGGTCATCGGCGCGACGATCGGGGAGGAAACGGGTGCGGGCGGCGCCGAAGCGTGCGGCACGTGGGTGCGCGCACGGGGCATCGTGCCGGATCATCTGCTGGTGGCCGAGCCGACGATGTGCGCGCCGATCCACGGGCACAAGGGCGGCGCGGGCATCGAGTTCGAGGTGCAGGGCGTGGCCGCGCACTCGTCGCAGCCCGAACTCGGGCAGAACGCCATCACGGCGGCCGCGCATCTGATCATTGCGCTTGACCAGGAGAACCAGCGCCTGAACCAGTTGCCGCCTACCGGCGACATGGGCCATCCGAAAATGAGCGTGACGATCGCGCACGGCGGCCAGGCGCGCAACGTGATCCCGGACAAGTGCCACGTCATTGTCAGCCGACGCTTGATCGTTGGCGAGAAGCCCGACCAGATCGCGGCGGACCTTTTCGAATTCGCCCAGAAGCACTGTCCGCTACCGGTGACCATGGACTACAAGGGCGGCATCGAAGCGTTCCACCAGTCGCCCGATACGCCGTGGATCCGGCAACTGGCGGAGTGGGGCGGCATGGCGCCGACGACCGCGCCGTATGGCACGAACATGTTCGGCTACGCCGGGCTGGCGAAGGAAGCGGTGGTGTTCGGCCCTGGCTCGATCGAGCGCGCGCACCGCGACGTCGAGTGGGTGGATATTGCCGAGTTGGAGAAGGCCGCGATGATCTACGAGACGTGGTGGGGCGTGCAGTAATTAGGCGGCAAAACACACCGCCAGGGACAACCCCGGCGGTGTGTTTTATTTCACGCGTCCCGCTATAACGCCGTGATCTCGACGCCGCGCTCGGCCAGCAGTTGCCGCACGGTTTCCGGCGCGTCGGCGCGCACGACCGCCAGCGCGCGCGGCCCCGCGTCAAAGCGCGTCAGGTAGGGCGCCAGTTCGCGATCGGCCAGCAACTCGGCGCGCGCTGCGTCATCGCGGAACTCGATCAGCACCAGCGTGCCCAGACGCGCGTCCCCGTAGTATCGTCCCCAGGCGCGGATACGCCGGATCAGGGCGTCGGGCACCGGGCCGCGATGCACGGATTCCAGTCGCTTGATGATCTCGGGCACGCTGATATTCTGCGCGACCGCCGCGCGCACGCTGTCTGCGCTAATGCGCGCCTGCCCGTCTTCGCCTAACTCCGCGAACGCCTCGACCGCACCGTGCGCGAAGACGCTCGGCACGCGGCCGACCATGTGCAGCCGTCCATCGGCGTCGGCGGTCAGGCTGGCGGGCGCGCTGGTCTGTCCGGCGCGTGTGCTGAGCAGCGGCCAGCCCGCCTCGCGCAGTGCGCGGCCGGCGTCGGCGAACGGCGCGTCAAGCAGGGCGACGGTCGCGTGCTGGCGTTGCCCGATCAGCGGCGCCAGGCTTGCCACGCGGTTCAGCGCGTCCAGCGTCTCGCCGCTGTCGGCATGCAGCACGGTGACACTGCGGCGAATGACGATACGCTGGCTCTGCGCCTGCCACTCCTCCAGCGTGCGCTGGACGTTTTGCGGCAGCGGCGCGCCGGAGACCTGGACCAGCCACGCGGCGATGCGCGGCCCATCCCAGCCGGCGCGCTGCGCGCGATAGACCGACTCGCGGCTCAGTGTGTAGCTCAGCGCGTTGTCGCCGCCCTCGAACTGTGCAAACTCCTCGAGCGTCAGCAGCACGTCGTCGCGAATCGGCTCCATGGCGACGATCTGGTAGTTGGGCTGCACCACGATGCGCCCGCCTTCGTGATCGAGCGCAATCTCGCCGCCCTGCCCCAGCAGCCACGCGCCGAAGGCGTTCAGCCGGTAGGCGACCAGCCGCTCTTTCTCGTAGCCCAGATCGATCAGGCCGAGCCAGTGCAGCGGCCCGCTGAGCATGTGCGCCAGGATGGCCGCCTCAACCTGCTCCCAGCCTTCGGCTTCGTCATGGATGCCCGGGTATGAGACGTTGTACGGATTGCCGCCGCCGATGTACGGTGTGTAGTACTGCCCGTAACTCGAGCCGTAGGCCATCGGCTGGCGCGGGAACAGGAACTGGTAATCGGCCAGCCGCACGCGGTCCAGCAGATCGGGGAGCGCCACCCAATGATTGACGCCGAGTTGCACGCAGTGCTTGAGCAGCATGGCGCGCGCCACCGCCAGTTCGGCGGGCGCGCGGCGCCGGCGATCGTAGCCGCTGGCGCCCGCCGGCGCGAGCAATTCATTCCAGTACGTGCTGGTGCGGTACGACTCGAAGGCGCGATTGGCACGCTCGGCCGCCGGTCGCGCCCAGTAGCCGTCGTCGACGGGGCTAAGCGCTGTGCTCTGTCCGATCACCTGACCGTCGCCGTCGCGCAGCAGATTGAGCGCGCGCAGCAGCTGGCGCGCGAAGTACAGGCGCGGCAGGTCATCTTCGCCGGCCTTGGCGTCGGCGCTCCAGCCCAGCAACTTGACCAGCTCGCGCGCGTCTTTCTTGTACAGCCAGCCGGTGGTCGAAAGCGTCAGGCCGCCGCTGCGCCGCGCGTAGCTCCAGATGCGGGAGAGATCGCGTTGAAAGATGCGCGGCGAACCTTCGACGACGCGCGCCGGCGCGACCGCGGTGCGCGCCAGCTCCGGCGGCAGCGGCAGGTGCGGGCGCACCTCATCCGGGATGATCAGCTCGATGCCGAGATCCCAGCCCAGCACCGTGCGATATCCGCCGGCGGCGGCGACGCCGCGCGAGAACACGATGCCCAGCGCCGTCAGGTGCGCGACAGCGTCTTCGAGCGCGGGCTTACCGGCGTAGTCCGGGTTGCCGGGTTTAAGCTCCTGCGAGTAATTGTCGCGCCGCTCGCTGGGCTTGACCAGCTTGCGCGCCAGCAGGACGCGCCGCAGGGCGAAGGCGTTCACCACATGGCCGGAGCGCTGGACGTGCGCGATGATCTCCTGCTCCACCGGGCGCGCGTCTTTCAACGCGCGCGCGATGCCGTCGGCCCGCGCCAGATCCCTGGCCAGCCGCTCCATCACGTCGTTCTTGTTGCCCTTGTCGCCGGCACCGCGCTTGCGCGCGATCGCCTTGAGCGTGTTGGCGTCGTAGCCGGCCAGCAGGTCGATGAGTTTCATTGCGCTGCCTGCTTCACCAGCGGAGTGTAGCCCTTGCGCGTCAACTCGGCCATGAACTCGTCGACCGCGTCGTCGCGCACAGCGACCAGGCGCGGCGAGAACTGGTGGATGATCAGCCGGCGCAGCGAGGTGCCGGCCAGCAGTTCGCGCAGGGCGATGTCGTCTGCCAGCTCGATGACGGTGAGCTTCTCGTACAGGTGCAGACGGCCGAAGTTGGCCGCCAGTCGCTCGGCGAGCGCGCGCAGATCGGCAGGCAGCGGCGCGCCCATGTCGGCGAAACGCTGCACGATCGCGGCCGCGCCGATGCCGCTCTCGACAGCGCGCGACAGCGCGGCCGCGGTGACGCGGAATGTCAACGGCGCGCCGGCCGGTTCGGCCAGCGGGCGCAACTGCGTGAGCGCGTGCGCCGCCGCGCCGCCGCGCACGCGGAATGTCTGATGGTCGAGCCAGGCCACGGAATCGCCGGGGGCGGTCGCCGGCGGCGCGCCGGCGCGGCCACGGCTGACCAGCCACGCGCCCAGCGGCGTGATGCGAAACGCGGCCAGTTTGTCGCCGGCATAGCCGAGCTCGACCACGCCGAGCCAGTTCAGCGGCCCGCACAGCATGGCGTTGAGCGCCGGCCGCCAGGCGGTCTGCCAGTCGGACTGTCGTGTGGCGTCCAGCCGCCGGTGCGACTTCGCGTCGGCGAACCACCAGGTGCTCGGCTCGGTGCTATGGCGGAAGAAGTCCGCGCGCCAGGCGCGGACGATGTCGGCCAGCGAATCGAACGCGAGCCATTCACCGGCAGGGCAGCTGCGCAGCAAGCGAGCGATAAACTCCCGGCCCAGGCCGATTTCGGCCGTCAGCGCCGGCATGTCGAACGTCGGATCAAGTCCGCTGCGGCGCAAGACCAGCGGCGTGCCGGCGAATGCCATACGCAATTCGGCGAATGCGCCCACGCCGGCCAGGTAGCCGTCCCACACGGTCTGGATCTGCTCTGCGATCGTTTTCGCCTGCCAGTGAGCGCGCAGCGCGGGGTCGACGGCAACCGCGCTGTCGGCGCGCGCGGCGGCCAGCCCCATTCCGGTCATATCGGCGCCCAGCCACGCAGCGAAGAAGCGCGATTCGCCCGTCAGCGCGCCGAGCGCATCCAGCGACTCGTCCGTCAAACGGCTGCGCAACGGCACCGTCAGGCCCTGAAAATTGAATGACGGGCGCGGATCGCCCGCTTCTTCCGGCATGATTTCCCAGCCGCCCTGCGCGAACGGCCGGGCCCGGCCGGCCGGCACGTTCTGCACCCGCATGTGCAAGGGCGCCTGTGTCGTCATGTCGAGCGCCGCGTCGATCCAGGCGGTGACCGGCATGGCCGGCGCGACGACGCGCAAGCCCTTGGTCCGTTCAACCGGCTTGACGTGCACGGGCAGCAGCGGCACGTCTTCGCCGTGCAGCACGGGCGACCAATGGTAATGTGGCTGGCCGTCTTCGAGCATGCAGGGGAACAGGTAGCCGGCCGTCTGCAAGCCCTCGGTCGCGGGACGCGCGCGCCCGGCGTCGCCGCTGCGGCGCCACTTCCACGCCTGGAGCAGGTCGCGATCGGCCGGCGCATCGGTCAGTCCGTACAATGTGTTTTCAATCTGCAGGAGCAGTTCTTCGTCCGGCGTGAGTTGCGGCGGCGCGGCGGCGCCCAGTTGCGCGGCAAGCGTCTCGATGATCGGCGCTTTGGCATTCCCCTGTAATGGGATGCCGCGCCGCGCCGCGACCGCGCGCAGTTGCGCCACGCTCAGGCCGTCGAGCATGACCGCCAGCCGCGCCAAATCCACGTCGGCGCGCGTCCAGTTCAACTCCGTCTGGATCGTCGCGAGGGTCGACGCTGGCGCATTGATGTTCAGACGGCTGAACGCGTTACGCACTTCCGGCGGCGCGCGGCGCACCAGGCGCGCCATGGCCTCGATCTCGATGGAGGCCATCCCGCTGGCTTTGCGCTGCTCGGGCGTCATGTCCAACAGCTCAAGCACGGAGCCAGCGCCGCCGTCATAGTCGCCCAGACCGGCGAACGTGTGCGGCGCGCGCGCCCAGGCGTACAACAGCGCCGCGACGTGCACGCAGGGGGTGCGGTCGCGCGGCTTCTCGGAGCGCGGGCAGTCGCAGGCGAACGTGTCGGCATCGAGCTCGAAGCGCGGCCGGCGGATCTGGCCATCGTCGAGCACCACCGCCGAGAGCGTGCTTTCCGATACATTGCACATGCTGACGGTGCCGGTTTCAAATAGGAGCAATCCGGCGGCGGCCACTATCGGGTCGACGAGCTCGGCGATGTCCTCTTCGGTCAATTCCAATGGACCGTACTCGTCGTAACTATCGTCGTCGTCGAGGTATTCGTATGTCTCGCGAGGTTGGATGCGTTTGGGCATGATCGTTGATGCCGCACTGTGGCGGCGCGCAGAATGAGCGCTCCGGCACGTCGCCGGGCGCATGGTATGCTAGCGCGCATTATACCACTACGCGGGGCCATCTGATGATTACCCGCACAGCAATTCTCATTTTGGCCCTGGGCGGGTACTTTCCATTGCCGGCTTGCTATGAACTGGCCCCCCTGGTGCTTGTCACGCATGCTGGCTCGACAAGAAAGCGGCGTTGCCCTCCCCCCGACCCCCTCCCAACTTCGTTGGGAGGGGGTCGGGGGGAGGTGCGCGGGGGAGCAGGGGCCAGGGGATGAGGAGGCCACCTGGCGGCCGACTCCAAAATGAGAATTGCTGTTACCCGCATCGTCGACCCATCGCAGGTTTCAAGGCCTCACAGGTTCTCTGCTGCAAAGTGTACGAGCTAACTGGCGGTGGAGGTGGTAGACCATCGTTATTGCCGACCACCACGGCTGCCAGCCGCCGGTGCCTAGCGTATGTTCTTGAACGGCGGGCCAGGCTTATTCAGCCAGAGCACGCGCACATAGTTCTTGCCGTAGAAGCCCAGCACCTCGCGATAACCGGCGCGAATGCGCCGGGCGCTCGTGCGAACGACCAGGCGCCGGTCATACATGACCAATCCAACCTTGCGCAACTTCATCGAGAGCCCCGCGTCTTCGTACGAGGCCCAGGTGAGATCAAACCCGCCGACCTGCTTCCACGCCTCGCGCCGGACAGCGAAGTTCGAGCCGACAAAGGCCGGGCGCCCGATGGCGCAGTGCAGCCATTGAATGGCCGTGGTTCCGCAATAGATCAGGTTCTGCTCCACGAAAGCGCGTTCGTGGTAGCGGATCGGACCGTGTACCGCGACTGCATTCGGCCGGGCGCGCAGGTCTGCCACGATGCGTTCAAGCCAGTCAACTGGAACCGTCGTATCGGCATCGGTCGAGGCGATGATCGCGCCGCGCGCCGCCTCGAATCCGGTCTGCCGCGCCTTCGCTACCCCGCCGTTTGGCTGCGTCACGACGCGTGCGCCGAAGCTGGCGGCAATCGCGCCGGTACGGTCGGTACTGCCGTCGTCCACGACGATCAGCTTGACGTCGAAGTCCGGATGTTCCAGTTGGCGCAGGGAGTTGAGGCATGCGCCGATGTAGTTATCTTCGTTGTATGCGGGCACCACAACTGAGACGAGCATGGCATCCTCCTTGCGGGGCTATACGCCGTGATCGGGCAGGTCGGTCAGCAGATGGCGCAACGGTTTCCAGACATGCGCCTGTTCTTCGTAGCGCGGGAGCAGGCGGCGTAACTGCTCGGCCACTTGCGCAACGATGTGCGGCACCGCCGAGTGAAGGTCACCGCGCGGCACGCTCGCGTGGAACGGCTGGCCGACGATAATGCGGATCGGCTTGTGCCACCACAGCTCACGCGTGCCGCTCAGGGCGATCGGCAGCACCGGCACATCGGCGCGCTTCAGCAGGTGGCCGATGCCGGTCTTCAGCGGCAGCAACTGCCCTTCACGCGTGCCGACCTCGCCTTCCGGGAACAGCAACAGCGACGCGCCGGCCCGCAGGACCTTCAGCGGCTTCGTCAGCGCATCCTTGCCAACCCATTCCGCGCCGCGCACTACCGGGATCATGCAGTCCACCCACTCCATCAGGCGCGCTTTCCACGGGCGATCGACCGCTTGCGCCGCGCCAAGCACATAGACGCGCGGCTCGGGCGGCAGGTAGATCATCAGCAGCAGCACGTCAAGCCAGGACAGGTGATTGGCGACGATGACGCAGTTGCCGCGCGGCACGTTCCGGCGTCCCTCGACGCGGATATCGAACAGCGCGCGCCCGGCCATGCGCAAGATCGCGCGTAGCGCCCGGCAGTTCGCCGGCAGGCGCACGGAGATATGGTCGACGCTGTGGAATGAGATTGTGTTGGTCATCATAGCGAGCGCCTCCTGAAGGAACTACCGGATGTTAGTGAAGGGCAACGCGGTGCGATGGAGCCAGGCCACACGTACATAGTTCGTCATGGAGTGCTTGAACACTTCCGTGTACCCCTCGCGCAAGCGGCGGTCACTGGTGAATACCACCATCTGCGGATCCAGAACGATCCTGCCGATGCGCTGAAGCTTGCAGGACAGATCAAGGTCTTCCGCCGATGCCAGGCTGGTGTCAAAACCGCCGGCCGCCAGCCAGGCGCTGCGACGCACCGCGAAATTGGCCCCGGAGAACGACGGGCGTTTAAGCGCGAGATTCAGGCCAAGAAACGCCATACCCAAGTTGAATATCAACGAGTCTTCGAGGTGAGAGCGATTCAGGACGCGCACGGAGCCGTGGATGGCGACCCGCCGTGGGTCATGCCCCAGCCCGGCAACAATGCGCGTGAGCCAATCGGCGGCCGGAGCCGTGTCGGCATCGGTCGAAGCGATGATTTCCCCGCGCGCCGCTTGAAATCCAGCCTGTCGCGCCCGGGCAACACCCCCATTCGGTTGCCGAATCACCCGTGCTCCATAGCTGGTCGCAATCGCGCCAGTGTGATCTGTGCTACCGTCGTCCACGACGATAACTTCGACGTTGAAATCTGCGTGCTCAACCTGTCCCAGCGCGGCCAGGCAACCGGGCAGGTAGCGCTCTTCGTTGTATGCCGGAATCACGACCGATACGAGCATGTCAGCCTCCGTGTCTGCAAGATATGCCAATCCCCTTCGCCACAATTACCGTACACGGTTTTGAGCGCCCGGTTAGGCCACTTTCCACCAGAATCTGCGCAGCAGACGCCAATCCCTGCCAGTATGCCAAAACGGCGGGGAGTGATTGGCGCTGTTGACGGAATATCGATCGATTCTCGTGTAAAATGACTGTGGCCAAACCGTATGTGAGGGAGACGAACAGTGTCGAAATCCGAGCAACTGTCGCTGTTTGACCAACCCGTCAATGGCGACGCTGCGGCAGCACCGCTCAGCGAAGCCAAGGAGCTCAACAAGCGCTCGTCGCTTGTCGCCGCTACGCAATCGTTTAACGAGGAGATGATACGGCGAGGCTTGAGCCCACACACCGTCAAAGCGTTCTTGCTCGACCTAAAGCTGTACGCACATCATGCGGGCGCCGACCGGCGCATCGGCGCGGTGACGGCGCGCGATATCGGCGCGTACATGCACTGGCTGAAGCACGAGCGCGACGTGCCCTCGAAGACGAAGTCGCTCGAGCGCCGGCTGACGACGCTCAAAGTGTTCTTCAAGTGGCTGCATGACGCCCGGATTATCGAGGTGGACCCGGCCGCCCCGCTGATTCACGAGCGCAGCACCGACCCACTGCCCAAGATTCTGTACGAGGATCAGATTGCGCGCCTGCTGGCGGTGGCGCGGCAGCATTTCGGCGCGGAAAAGCCCGACGCGCGCCCGTACCTGCTGATTTCACTGCTATTGCAAACCGGCATGAAGAAGGGCGAGTGCGCCGGCATCCGGCTGGAGCACCTCGACCTGTCGGACGCGAGCGCGCCGACGGTCTGGATTCGCTACGGCAACCCACGCCACGCACTCAAGGAACGGCGGCTCTATCTCCCGAAGGATTTCGCCGATACCCTAATGGTGTACCGCAGCCAGTACCGCCCCAAGGAGAAGCTGTTCGAGGTGGCGGCGCGCAACCTGGAGCGCGTGCTGACGTTGACCGGCCAGGAAGCCGAGCTGACCGATGGAGTGACGTTCGAGGGACTGCGCATGACGGCCGCCGTGCGCGACTACAAGGCAGGCGTGCCACCCGATTCGATGCGGAAGAAGTACGGGCTATCGCAGATCACGTGGACGAGCGAGACACTGCCGCGCATCAAGCAACTGGCCGAAGCGGCACTGTAGCGTGTGCCAGGCAGGCACCCGCCGCAGATGAAAAAACGCCTGGGCACCAGGAGACTTAATCTCTGGTGCTCGGGCGTCTATAGCGGTTTGCGAAATGATCCGATACGGTGCTGCACGACGCATGTAGGGACAGGCCTTTGGCCTGTCCGCTGGGCAGGTCAAAGACCTGCCCCTCCCCGGCGAACCGCATGGCGTGCCCGATGGTTCTGCAAGATGCTCTAGGCGCCGGGTGATCGAAGTGGGCGCCTAGCGCGCGCTCAGGCGGCGGGCCTAGCCTGCGCCCGCAGTGCGGCCACCTCGCGGGTCAGCGCATCGAGGCGCACCAGCAGTTCGCTATGCCGTGTCTCGTCCGGATCGGGCTGGCGCGCAACGAAGACGATCGCGCCGCCCGGCTCCAGCACCGCGCGCTGCACTTCGGACAGCGCCATAATCCCCTGCCGCTGCGCCGCCATCTCCAGTTCCGGCACGGTAATCAGCTCCTCTTTCATGCGCGCCTGGTTGAGCTTGCCATTTTCGATGAGCGGCTCGGCGTCCCCCTCGACGATCTGCTCGACCTCGCGATTTGAATACACGAAGCGCACGACGACGTAGTTGGCCACCAGCAGGCTGATCGCGCCGATGATGCCGCCCGTCACGGTGTTGTCCTCGCCGATGATCGCGTTTTGCACCGTGTTGGATAGCGTCAGCAGCACCACCAGATCGAACGGGTTCAACTGCGCCAGTTCGCGCTTGCCCGCCAGCCGCAGCGCGACCACCAGAAACAGGTAGACGAAAATGGGGCGCAGGATTTTTTCCAGCCACGGCAAGCTCAACGCGAACATGTCGGTCCACATGGTGTCGCTCATGAAGTCACCTCCCAGCGCACAGGCGGCGTATCAGTTGCCGGAATTGGGGATGAAGAAACGGTACAGCGCGGTGTATTCGTGCACGGACGCGCTCGCGGTGCCGCTCCAACCACCGAAGAGATATATCCTCGTGTCGAGCGCAGACGCACCGCCAATGCGCCAGAGCGGGTCAGGCGCATCCTCAATCGGCGTCCACGCGTTGGCGCGTGTGTCGAAACGCTCGTTCTTCGGCAGCGGGGCCGACCAACCGCCGCCGAACACGTAGATATTGCCGGCCAGCGAGGCGACGCCGGCCCCGGCGCGGGCGTTCTGCATCGGCGGCAGCGCACTCCATGCCGCGGCGGCAACGCCCGCCCCCGGATCGAACGCCAGCAGATCGGGCAGCAAGCGCTCGCCGTCGCGCCCCCCGATGACGTAAATGCGCTCACCGGCGACCACCGCCCCGCTATCCGAGCGCGCGGACGGCAACGATGCCTGCTCCATCCACTGCCCGCGCGCCGGGTCAAACGCCCATACGGCCGAGACCGCTTTGGCGCCATCCCAGCCGCCGATCACGTACAGCCTGCCTTCGAGCGCGCTGATCGCATAGTGGCAGACCGGTTGCGGCAGGTCCGGGCCAGCCTGCCACGCATCATGGGCCGGATCATAGATCTCGAGCGGTGCCAGCGGCTGGTCCTGCGCATCGCAGCCGCCCGGCACATAGATGCGCCCCCCAATGGCCGCCGCGCCGGCGCCCTGCACGGCCGTCGGCTTTGGCGCTTTCGGCGTCCAGCGGTTCCCCGCCGGGTCAAACGCCAGCGTGCCAGTCAACGTTGCGCCATCGCTCTGCCCGCCGATCACGTAGATTGTGCCGCCGGCCGCTGCCACCGCCAGCGCCGCGCGCGCCGATTCGAGCGCGGCACGCGACTGCCAGCGATCAACGGCCACGGGCGGAAGCGGCACGGCGTTCTGCGGCGCGCGGGTTGGCTCCGGGGCGGGCTGGCGGCCTGCACCGCTCATGGCGATGTAGGCGCCGCCCAGCACCATGGCAAGCAGGGCGACGATCACCCCGGCGCGCAGCCATGCGCCTGCGGGCCTTATATCCGGCCGAGGCGGCGCGCCGGGCGGTTCGGCTTGTGGCCCGTTCGCCGGCACGATGGTCTCCACAATTGCCACAGCCACCGCTTCCGACTCGATCGGTGCTTCCGCGACTGTCGCAAGCGGCTCGACCGCAGGCGCCGCCGCAGGTGCATGAACGCGCTCGATCTCGATCCAACCCTGACGTACGGCAAACAGCGACGCCTCCGTGCGCGACTGCACGCCGAGCTTCGTGTAGATGTTGTTCAGGTGCACCTTGACGGTGTTCGGCCTGATTGACAGCTCGAGTGCGATCTGATTATTGGTCGCGCCGGTCGCCACCAGGCGCAGGACTTGCATCTCGCGATCGGACAGGCTGGGCGGACCGGCGGGTGGTTGCGTGGAATACATAGGGAATGCGGTCTGTGCGTGTGCGCGCACGGGCACCCCTGATGTTAGGAGAACAGACCGGAAAAGTCAAAGCCGCCGGCGCTCTGCTAGTTGCTAGTCGCTAGTCGCCAGCGGTTACACGCGGCGATCAGCGGGAGAAATACGCCTTCATCGGCTTGAAGTAAAAATCGATCCAGCCCTGGCGATACTGCGCGCCATGCGCGGGCAGGCGCGAGTGCCGGATGGTGACGCGCGTGCCGTTGGCGCTCGGTTTGAAGGTGACTTCAACCAGCGAGTCTTCGTCGGCTTCAGCGAACTCGCTGGTGCGCCACGCTTGCAGGATGCGCTTGCCCGGATCCAGTTCAAGGTTTTTGCCGCAGATGTAGCCGTCCCAGGCGGTGAAGCGGGCGCCAACCCGCACGCTGGCTTTGGCCGGGCTGCCGGTCATCGCCGCGTGCCCGCGGCTGCTCAGCCAGGACCGGTAGATCTCGTCGGGCGTGGCTGGCATGACGGCTGACAAAGTGAATGGGCGTGTCATTGCTGTATTCCCTCCCTCATTACGCGCGCCCGCGCGGGGCGCGCAGTACCAGGGCCGGCGCTATGCCGGGCCCGGCTGGTTGTTACGGCGGCCTACTCGTATGAAACGCCCTGCCCGCGCGCGGCATCCACAATCGTCTGCCACGTCACGTCGTCCAACTCGATCCCGTCGCGGCGATGTCTTTCCTCGGCCATCGCTTCGGGGTCGCCCGGCACTAGCACGCGCTCGACACCGGGGCGCGGCGGCGTCGCACGCAGCTCGTCGACCAGCTTGCGCACATCGGCCAGGAACTCGTCGGCGGGCCGGAACGCATCGACCTGCAGGGCCATGAAGAAACAGCCGTTCGCGGGCGCGGTGCCGAGCAGGGCCGCACCGGTGCCACTCAACAGGCCGCCCATGATCTCCGACATGATGCTCAGGCCATAGCCCTTGTGGCCGCTGCCAAGCCCGCCGAGCGTCAGCAGCATGCCGCGGTCGTAGAACTCATTCGGATCGTCCGTGCTCTCCCCGTTCTTGTCGAGCACCCAGCCGTGCGGCACTTTAGCGCCTTTGTTGCGCGCAACCTTCAGCTTACCCTCGGCGACCACGCTGGTGGCGAAGTCCATGATGATCGGCCGGCCGCCCGGCACCGGCACCGAAAACGCGAACGGGTTGGTGCTCAACTGGCGCTGGCGGCCGCCGAAAGGCGCCACCAGCTTGCCGATGCCGTTCACGATGGCGATGCCGATCAGCCCCGCATCGGCCGCCATCTCGGTGTATTCGCCGATCGCGCCGACATGGTTCGAGTTGCGCAACGTCGCGATGCCGACGCCGGTCGCTTTCGCCTTCTCAATCGCCTGCTGCATGGCGAACTCGGCGGCCACCTGGCCGAAGCCCCACCGCCCGTCCACCACGGTGATGACGGCCGTCTCCTGCACGATCACGGGCCGCGCGTTCGCCTTGACCTGTCCGCGCTTGACGGCGTTGACATAGTCGGCGAAGCGCACGACGCCGTGTGAGTGGATGCCGTAAGTGTTGGCGCGCACCAGGTTCGTCATGACGCGGCGGGCAATATCCGGCTCGGCGCCGGCCGCGATAAACACGCGTGCGCCAAAGTCGCGCAGCTTCTCGATCGGAATGAACGGCATAGGGGGTCAGGGCTCCTCGTGAATTAGATCGGTCGCACAGCGCAGTGGGCCGCACGGCGCTCCGCACAGTTGCGCCTTCCCACCGGCAGCGCGCGGCAACGGTAACTCCCGGTCCCGGAATTGGGTGTATGATACACGTCAACGGAACGATGATGAAACGAGCGGTTCTGGTTCTGGCCTTCTGGGTCGTCGCCGCGCTGTTTCCGTTCGGGTGGCCGACCGTCTTCTCGACAGGCTACGCGCGGGCCTTCAACAGCGTCTTCGACTACGAGATCGCCCACATTGTCATGCACGCGCTCATCTTCGCCGGGCTGGCCGTGCTGCTGGCAAGGGTGCTCGGCGGCGGCGCATCGCCGCGCCAACTGCTGCTCATCGCCGTGGCCGTCACGCTCGTCGCACTGGCCCAGGAAGCCGCGCAGTTGTCGTACAAGGGGCACGGCTGGACCGCCGCCGAGACGTTCGACATCGCGACCGATTGGGCGGGCGGACTGGCCGGCATCGCGGCAACCCGCCTGACCGGCTGGCTGCGCGACCGTAGGCGCGCCGTATTGTAGCACGGCTTTGGGCCGGCATGGTACAGCACGTATGCCCGCAAACGCCGCCCGATCGACACACTCATGGCCCGTCGGTTGTCCGCGAGACTCCTCCTCCCGCTGATCTTGCTGGTCTCGTTCGGCGCGCGCCTTGCGCAACTGGACGCGCAGAGCCTCTGGTACGACGAGTCGGTCAGCCTGGTTGCAGCGCAGCAGCCCGCCGCCCGCGTGATTATGTACGCAACGGGCGACATGCACCCGCCGCTCTACAACCTGCTCCTGCACGCCTGGATTGCCGTTGCGGGGCCCGGCGAGTTCGCGGCGCGCTTTCTCTCCGTGATGCTCGGCA
Source organism: Chloroflexota bacterium (assembly GCA_016235055.1). Lineage (NCBI taxonomy): Bacteria > Bacillati > Chloroflexota > Chloroflexota bacterium. Next base: position 15,828 of record JACRMK010000041.1, read on the forward strand.
TGCTGATCGTGGCGCTCGCGTACCGGCTGGCGCGCGACTGGTTCGGGCGCCCGGTCGCCATCCTAACGGCGGCGCTCATTGGCGCATCCTCATTCAACCTGTGGTACGCGCAGGAAGCCCGCATGTATATCCTCGCGGCGGCGGGCGCGCTCCTCTCGCTCGTGTTGTTTGCGCGACTGGCGATGCCGCGGTTCAATGCCGACAAGCGCAAGGGTTTGGTGATAGCCTATGCCGGCACGCTGGTCCTGGCGCTCTACGCGCACTACTACATCTTGTTCCTGTGGGTGTTTGAGTATGCCTGGGGCGTCGTCCCGCTGCTGGCCGATTGGTGGAAGGCGCGCAGCGCACCAAGCAGCAGCGAACGATCCTGGCGACAGCTACGCAACTGGCATCTGGTGCATCTGCTGGTGCTGCTTCTCTTCGCGCCGTGGCTGCCGGTTATCGTGCGCCAGACAATTGACCCGCCTGCACCGCCGTGGCGGACCTTCGTCGATCCGCTGACCGCGCTGGCCGAAAGCCTCAAAGCGCTCGCCGTCGGCCAGTTGCTGTCTGCGCCGGACATGCAGCCTATCGTGCTGGCGATGGCACTGGTCTATCTGATCGCACTGGTGTATGCCACCAACGCTCTGGATCGCGTGCGGCGGTTCTGGCTTGCCGGCGCCACCGTCGTGCCCATCGCCCTCGTGCTCGCCGGCTCGCTCGTCACGCCGCTTTACTATGTCCGCTACGTCTTTATCTACAGCGCGGCATTTTACATCGTGCTGGCGGCAGGCATCGGTGTGGTCTGGCAGCGCTCGCGACCGCTGGCGCTGGCCGTGCTGATGCTGTACGCCGTCGGCAGTTGGTACGCGGAAGATCATCGCCGTTTCGACACCGATTACGCCAAAGACGGCTACCGACGCGCCGTCGCGTATTTGTCGGCGCGGGTGCGGCCAGGCGATGCCATCCTGATCAATGCCGGTTTCACGCACACAGCCTTCGACTACTATTACGCCGGTCCGGACGGCTGGCGCGGACGGCTAGCTGACTATCGCAGCGACGACCCGCCGGGGAGCGTGATCATCGCGCAGACCGGCTCGCTGGAAGGCTCGCCAAGTCTTGGCTGGGGCGACCCGTCCGCCGACTACTATCTCACGGATGCAGCGACCACGATGCGCACGCTCGACATGATCCTGTCACGGCATGCGCGGCTGTGGGTCCTGCAGTCATACGATGAGATGACGGACCCGCAGGCTGTCGTGCGCCGCGCGCTGAACGAGCGCGCCACGAAGTTCGACGAGCTTTCGGTTCCGGGTACACGCTTCGTGCGCGTACAGGGCTACCTGTCCCGCGAAGCGCCCTCCTTCCCGGTCAGCCTGCCCACGGCAAGCATGGTGTTCGATCGCCGCCTGGCCCTGCTCGGCTGGACTGTCCCGGTATCCGTGACCGCCGGTCATGACGCCGCGCTATCGCTGCTGTGGGAAGCCCGGGCCGCGCTGCCAGCCGACTATCGCTATTCGCTCAGGCTATACGACCGTGCCGGACATCGCTGGGCACAAGCCGATGGTCCGTTGGCGGGCGCGCTCTACCCGGCGTCGCAGTGGGGCGCAGGAAGCGCGCTCCCCGCCAGCGTGGAGTTAGGCGTGCCGGCCGGCACGCCACCGGGCGACTACGAAATCCGGCTGGCCGTCTACGATCCGGCGACCAGCAAGGAGTTGCCGGTTCCGAACAGCGGCACGCAAGCCACCCTCGGCCGCCTGCGTGTCGAGCGCACCGTCAGGCCGGTCACACTATTGGATAGCTTGCCGTTTCAATACGAGGCCGTCTTTGGCGACCGGCTGGCGCTTGACCAGCATACGCCACTGCCGGCACAGACCCGTCCGGGCGACACGCTCGCCGTCGAGGTGCGCTGGCGCGCGTTGCAGATGCCACGCGCTGACACATGGATCGTCCTTCAGATATCTGACGCCAACGGAACGCGCATAGCCGAGCACGTGTCCGCACCCGTTGATGGCATCTACCCCACGACGGACTGGGTCAGCGGAGAGCTGGTGCGCGACCCGCTCTCTATCATGTTGCCGGCCAACCTGCCGGATGGACGATACGCTGTTTCGCTCGCGGTGAACCACGGCGAAGCACGAGCGTCCGTGCGGTCTGGGTGGTCGCTCATGCCCGCTGACCGCTTCGATCTGGGCACGGTGGAACTCCGTGGACGTCCGCATACAATGCAGCGCCCCGCGGCAGCCGGCGCCGAGGCCGGACCCGCGTTTGGTGACCTGGCGGAGTTAGCGGGCGTAGAGGCAGCAGATAGTAACCGATCCGAACTCAGCGTGACACTCTACTGGCAGGCGCGGGGAACGACGAGCGTTGACTACAAGGTGTTCCTGCATCTGATCGGGCCGAACGGCCGCATCGTCGCCCAGAGTGACGGCGAACCGGGCGGCGGCGCCCTGCGAACGACGAGTTGGATCAGCGGAGAGTACCTGACCGACCGGCATGTGCTGCCGCTCGGTGGTGTACCACCGGGCAGTTACACACTGCGCGTCGGACTGTACAACCCGCGGGACGGCGCGCGCCTGCCCGTGGTCGCGCCGGGCGGCCGGGCAGCCGGCGATCACTGGGACATCGACAGCATCACGTTGCGGTAATCGTTACTTACGGCGTCACAACCTCAAAACGCAGGCCGCTGATCCAGAACTGTCCCGGGCCATCCAGTGACAGCTGCAGGCGCAGCATTTCGGCGCTGTCAGGCACATCGAATGAGACGGAGACCGGCGTCCAGTTGGTCGTGCCGCTGATGCGCGGCGGGTTCGGCGCGTTCCATACCATGCGCTGGCTGGACGCCGATAGCGACAGCCCGGCGCGCCCGCCGACCGCCGCGCTGTGCAGCATGCCGCTCAACTGCACCCGCTTGCCGCGATACGCTTCGGCGCTGAGCAGTTGCTGGACGATGCCGCCCCCGCTTGGCCTCGCCGCCTGCGCACTTAACCGAAAGGCCGGCGCGCCGTTGTGTGCGCCCGGCTCCACGCCGAACGTCCAGTCAGACTGCCGAATCGCATCGAGCATCCAGCCCGCCGTCCCCGCGGCAAAATCAAGGTTGCCAGGCTGCGCGGGCAAGCCAAGCGCATACGTGACCGGCACGTCCATGCCAACCGTCTCGATCTGCACATCGTCCAGCCAGACCGAGCCGGGCCCATCGAGCCACACGCCAAACGCCAGGCTCATTTCCGTGTTGGGCACGTCGACCACGACCGACTGGCGCTGCCACGCCTGCGCGCCGTGCAGCGCGCGCCCCTCCATGCTGTCGCGCACGATCAGCGCGAACGTCGCGGCGCGCAGCGGCACCATCGTCACGGCCAGCCCCGCCCCGCTTGTCACGTCCTCCGTGCGCAGCAGCGCCGACACACGCAGGCGTTGGCCGCGATAGCGCAGCGCGTTGATCGTCTGGCCGATCATGGCGCGCCCGGCCGGCGCGGTCGCCGCTGTGTAGCTCAGGCGCAGGCTTTGCAGCCCCTGCGGCGGCGCGTTGCGGTCAATGGTGAACGCATAGCCCGCCGGCAGCGCGCCAAACGACGCCCAGCCCGCGCCGCCTTCCTCGATGTCCAAATTGCGCGGCGGACCGAACGGCGACGACAGCGACACGCCGCTGTATAGGGTCAGCACCGGCGTCACCTCCGGCACAAAGAAGACTGCATCGAACGACCGGCTCAGCGTCAGCGGTGTGAAATGCGTGCCCGGGCGCGATTCATCGTAGTCGGCGCCGGCGGCACGGAACAGGCGCGGGACAGTCAGCCAGGCCGCGCCGGGATCGCCAGCCGACGGATCGCGCAGGTTGAGCCAGAACGACTTGCCGGCACCCTCGCCGAATAACTTCTCGTACGAACCGGACGGCGGCAGGCTGGCGTTCCGCACCCCGGGGCTTTCCAGCACGCTGGGCGTCGCCACGAATCGGCCGCGCAGCATACTGAAGGCCATACTGCGCACGCCGTCACCCAGCTTCTCGCGCAGCAGGGCTGCTACGCTCTTCGGGTCCTCCATTGTCAGGTTGGCTTGCGCGGTCTGCACCCAGACCACCGCGCGCTCGCCCGGCCCCAGCATCGACAGGATGTTCTCAGCCGCGTAGCGCGCATCCAGCGCGGCCGCGCCCAGGCCGGCCTCCAGCATCAGCAGGTCTTCGCCCTGCAGCACGACGCGCGCGCCGATGAGCGCCTGCGCATACGCGTCCGGGTCGGAGTGATGTGATTCATTCGTGCGCAGATCGTCTAGCACGGACTGCAGGTCGGCCCGGCAATCGCTCGTCACCTGATCGGGCAGGCTGTAATAGCCGGTGCCGATGCGCGCGTACGGGCGCAGGCATGCGAAGCGGCTGCGCGCCTGGCGCAGGGCGGCGGCATCACCGCGACCCGCAAAGAACTCCTCGACCATGTCCATCGCCGCGGCGGGCAGCCCCGCGCGCATGCCGGCCAGCCGCACCTGTCCCGTACCGCGCGCCGCGCGGTTGAACGCGTTCAGCCACGCGAGCAGCGAGAGTGTTTCATCGGAGTTCCAGCCGTCAGCCAGCCGGCCGAGCAGGCGCTGCGGATCGCCGCGCGAGTCGACGACGTAATCGTTCAGCGGCGCCACGTCGCCCCACGGCGCGTCAAGCACGACCGTCGTGAACCCCATCTCCCCGGCCAGCAGCGACAGCAAGCGGCCGCGAAACTGCGCGAACTCATGCGCACCGTGCGCCGGCTCGCCGACGACGACCACGCGCGCGTCGCCGATGAGGCTCTTGAGCGCCGCGAGATCGGCCGTACCGGATGCCGGGTCGAGCGCAAGCGGCTGCGCATGGCCGGCCAGCCACTCTCGCCAGCCGTCGGGCAGCGGTGCGATGGCGACTGCGGTGGGTGTTGGCACCACGCTGACGGGCAGCATGGTGGGAACCGCTGTAAGTGCGAGCGGCAGCGCGGTGGGGAACGCCCGCCCGCGCGGGGCAGGCGTAGCGACGGCTTGCTCGCAAGCCGAGAGCAAGGCCGCCAGCAGAATGAGGTAGCGCCAGGCTGAGATGCGCATATATGCGAAGATCTGCCGGCGGCGTGCCGCGCTGGCAGGTCTATGACTGCAAGCGATGGGGCGCGGGTTGCGACCCGCGCTCTATTTTAATATACGCCGGAACGCGCCCGGCGGATTAGCCCAGCGGCACCTGCAACGTAAACAGGCGCTCGCGCTCGTCGCGCCATGCCTCGATTTCGGCTTCCGTGCGCGCGGTGTCCCACTTCAAGCGCTCGGCGAAGATGCGGGCCACGCCGCGCACCAATCCCTCGTCGCGGCCATCCCACGTCACCAGGCCGCTGCGGCGCACGAAGAAGTCCGACAGGCGTACCGCCATCTCGCGCTCGACGGCGAACGCCACCTCGGCGGCGATGTCCGGGCGCGACTTCATGAGCCGCACACCCAGCGCGGGCGTCGCCGCGACAAGCGCCAGCACGTCCTTGTGCTGCGTGCCGTACAGCTCGATCAGGTGCGCGATCTGCGACGGCTGCAACTCGTACTGGCGCGCCTGCGCCTCGCTCTCGGCGCTGGTATACGCGGCGATATCCGCGATGTCGCCGCCGGGCAGCGGCGTCGTGCGTGTGCGGCACGGCTTGACGCCGGGCAGCTTGAGCTTCGCCTGCGCATGGTCCACGACTTCCTCGGCGAGGCTGCGATACGCCGTCAGCTTGCCGCCGATGATCGAGATCAAGCCGCGCACGCCCGCTTCTTTTTCGTGGTCATGCACGAACGAGCGGCGCGACACGGCGCCCGTCGACTTGCCCTTCTGCAGCGGCAGCCCGCGCAGGCCGGTGTACGTGTGCTGCACGTCCTCGGTGGTCAGGTGCGCGCCGGGGAAGATCGCGTTCACCTCGTTCAGCAGGTAGCGCGCCTCCTGTTCCGTCGGGCGCACATCGTCGAGGTTCTCGTCGTACGGGTCGTCGGTCGTGCCGATCAGCATCGTGCCGACCCACGGCACGACGAAGTACGGGCGGCCGTCGCTCTTGGCCTCGATGTAGATGGCGTGCTTCGGCGCGTTCGCGAACGGCGGCACGACCAGGTGCGTACCTTTGGTCTGCAAAACGCGGCGCGGCTCTTCTTTGGTCAGCAAGTTCGTGACCGCATCGGCCCACGGCCCGGCGGCGTTGACCACGAGCTTGCTGCGCAACTCATACTCACGGCCGGTCAGCCTCTCGCGCACGCGCACGCCCTCGACGCTCTGCGCCGTGCCCAGGAAGCCGATCACCTCGGTGTAGTTGCGCACGTATGCGCCATCGGCGCGCGCGGCCAGCGCATTGGCCAGGCAGAGTCGCTCCGGCCAGTCGACCTGGCAGTCGTAGTACATCACGCCGCCCTGCAGGCCGTCCGGGTCGAGCCCCGGCTCCATCTCCAACACCTGCTTCGCCGAAAGCGGCTTGTAGTGCGGCAGGCTCTTGTTCCACGACAACATGTCGTACAGCAGCATACCCATATTGACCAGCAGCACGCCGCGGCGGCTGTGCTTGTAGATCGGAATCAGAAACGGCAGCGGCTTCACCAGATGCGGCGCGATTTTAAGCAGGATTTCGCGCTCCTGCAGCGATTCAAAGACCAGCGAGAACTCGAAATGCTCCAGGTAGCGCAGGCCGCCATGGATCAAGCGCGTCGGCGCCTGGGTCGTGCCCGATGAGAAGTCGTTCTTCTCCAGCAGGGCGACGTTCATGCCGCGCTGGGCGGCATCGCGCGCAACGCCCGCGCCGTTGATGCCGCCGCCGATGACGATCAGATCATATACCCCGCCTTCCAGCCAGTTCTGACGTGCCTGGGTGACTGCCATAACTCCGCCTCGCTGCGGCGAACGATCCGCCGCTACTGATTTCGCAGGCGCAGAAGCGTATCCGGCCTGTTCGTAATGATACCATCCACGCCCATCACCGCGAACTTGCGCATCTCGGCCTCGCTATCCACCGTCCACACCTCGGCCAGCAGGCCGCGCGCATGCGCCTCCTGCACCATCGCCGCCGTCAGGTAGTCCTTGTTGACGGCGATCGCCCCCGCGCCGGCCGCCTGCGCCGCCGCGATCACCTGCGCCGGCATGTCGACCGGAATGCGGCGGAAGAAGTCGGCGGTCATCAGCGCGACGGTATGCGCCGAGGCGTCGGCGCGCTTGACGTCGGCCAGCACGCCGAAGTCGAACGACGAGATGCTGACGCGGCCCAGCAGGTTGCGCTCGGACAGCGCCTGCACCATCTGCGCCTCGATGCCCGCATAGCGACCCTGCGGCGGCGCCTTGATCTCCACCTCGGCGCGCACGCGGTTGTCGCGCAGCAGGTCGAGCACTTGCGTGAAGGCGGGCACTGGCTGACGTTCATAGCGCCCGTCGCCAAAGCGCGCCGCCGCATTCAGCGCCTGCAGTTCGGCCAGCGTGCGGTCGGCCACCGACCCCTTGCCGTCGGTCGTACGCTCCAGCGTCGGATCGTGGATCACGACCAGCACGCCGTCGCGGCTGAGGTGCGCGTCCATCTCGATCACATCGGCGCCGAGCGCGATGCCGTTGCGGAACGCAGCCAGCGTGTTCTCCGGCGCCAGCCCCGCGCCGCCGCGGTGCGCGATCGCCAGCCAGCTTGGCGCGGTAACGGCCGGCGTCGCCATCACGGGCGCAGTCGGCGCGGCGGGCGACGGAGACGGCGGCGTAACGCCGGGCGCGCACGCGGCCGCCAGCGCAGCCAGCAGAAACCAGCAGATAATACGCATGAGTGAAAACAAACAGGGGGATAGGGCATGCCACACCCCATCCCCCTCTCCAAATCGGTTGATGCTGCCGGACTACTTGACGGTGCGGTTGTAGTCGGCGATCAGCTTCGTCACATCGTTCGCGGCGTTATCCAGCGCCTGCTGCGCGTTGGCCTTGCCGGCGAGCAACTCCTCGATCGCCAGTTCGGTGCGCTGGCGGGCCGACGGCATGACACCGGTCAGCGCGCCCTGCGTCGCGCGGATGTTCGGCGCGGCGTGCAGTTGGTCGACTGCGGTCGTGAACTGCGGATACTTCGCGACCCAGTCCTTGTCCTCCTGCACGGCGTACGATGCCTTACGGACCGGATAGTAGCCGCTGGCGGTGTGCCAGTACGCCTGAATCGCAGGCGACGTCACGAACTTGACGAAGTCCCACGCGCAGCCCTGCTCGGCCGCCGGGCGGTCCTTCATGATGTAGACCGACGCGCCGCCGATGATCGTGCCCGACTTCGTATAGGCCGCCTCATCCGGGCGCGGCAGGTAGGCCGTGCCGAGCTCGAACTTGCCCTGCGCCGCGGCCAGGCGGGCGCGCAGGCCGGCGGTCGATTCGATCATCATCGCCGTCTGCTGGGCGTCGAACGCCTTCTGCGTGTCGGCCGTGGCGCGGCCGAAGTTGCCGAAGACGCCCTGGTCGAAGCCGTCCTTCCACCACTGCATGATCTTCACGCCCTCGGGCGAGTTGAACGTCGCCTTCGTGGCGCGCGCGTCGCGGCCGTTGCCATTGTCCAGATACAGACCGCCCGACGCGGCCAGCAGCTGCTCGAAGAACCAGCCGTAGATCGCCATCGAGTAGCCGTACATCGACACCTTGCCGCCGGCATCCTTCTTCGTCAGCTTCTTGGCGGCGTCGAGCACTTCGGCATAGGTGCGCGGCGGCTTGTTCGGGTCGAGCCCGGCGGCCTTGAACGCGTCCTTGTTGTAGTACAGCATTGGGTTCGACGTGTTGAACGGCATGCCGTACAGCTTGCCGCTGACCGAGTAGTACGCCAGCACGTTCGGTTCGTAGTCGCTGATGTCGTACTTGTCGGCGTCGATGAAGTCCTGCATCGGCTTGGTCACCTGCAGGTCGATCAGCACCGCGGTCGCCAGGTCGAACATCTGCGCCAGCGCGGGCACTTCCTTCGACTGGATGCCGGCCTTGATCTTGTTCAGGGAGTCGTCATACGAACCCTGGAAGATCGGATCGACGAAGCAGGTCTTGGACTGCGCATTGTAGCGCTTGCCCATTTCCTCGATCGCTTCGCCGTTCGAGCCGCCCATGGCGTGCCAGAACTCGAAGCGCGTGGCGCCGGCGGGGGCCACGCGCGGTGCGCGGGTCGGCACAGCGGTCGGGGTCGTCACGGCGGCGCCCGGCGTCACTACCTGCGCCAGCGCGGTCGTCGGGGTGGCGGCCGGGGCGGCGGGCGGCTTGGTCGCGGTGGCCGCCGCCGCGGCGGGCGCGGTAGTCGGCGCGGCAGTCGTCGTCGGGCCGCAGGCCATCAGGGCAAGCATGGTCACCAGCAGTAACACAAAGGTCAATCGTTTCATGCGATAGGTTCTCCTCCTAAGAGAATAAGCAGATAGTTGGGTAGCATGGGCGCAACAGTTCGCGTGCGGGCGCACCACCTCCTTTCAAAATCGTCCGAAGCGCGGCAGCTAGCCTTTGACAGCGCCAGCCGTCAGGCCGCGTATCAATTGCCGGTTTCCAATAATGAACAGGGCAAAGGTCGGCACCAGGATCATGACTACGCCGGCCATCACCACGTTCCAGAGGAAGCGCTCCTGGTCCTGCAGGAGCGCCAGGCCGATCTGCACGGTGCGCATCTCCGCCTTGTTCGTGACGAGCAGGGGCCATAGATACTGGTTGTACGTCTGCAGGAACGAGTACACCGCCAGCGTGCCGAGTGCCGGGCGGGCGAGCGGCACCGCAATCGTCATCAGGAAGCGCAGTTGGCCGCAGCCGTCGATGACCGCCGCATCGAACAGGTCGCGCGGAATCGCCATGAAGAACTGGCGCACCATGAATGTGCCGAATGCCGTCGCCAGGTACGGCAGCGCCAACCCAAGATAGGTGTCCTTGAAGCTGTACGAGCAGTCGTTGACGTTGAAATTGACCAGACTCAGGTCCTTGAAGAACTGCATACCCGCGCGCAGCACGTCGCTGGACGGGCAGTCCGGCGGGAAGGTCTTGGTCGTGATGAACTGGTAGTTCGGGATGATCGTCGCTTCCCACGGGATCATCATCGTGGACAGGAACAGCAGGAAGAACGCCGGTTTGAAGGGGAATTCGATGAACGCGAATGCATAGGCAGCCAGGCTCGCCAGCACCAGGTGCGAGAGCATGACCAGCGACGATTGGATGATGCTGTTCAGCAGGTAGCGCGGAATCGGCGCCATCGACAGCGCCTGCGTGAAGTTCTCAAAGTTCCAGTGCACCGGGAACAACTGCGGCGGGTAGTTCGACACGTCGGCTTCCGTCGCCAGGCTCGTCACCACCGCCTGGTAGAGCGGGAACAGCACGATGATCGCCATGCCGGTCAGCAGCATGTACTGCAGGATTTTCTGGGTCGCTTCGGTTTTCATGGTCAGGCGCCCGCGGCTAGCTGTAGTGGACCCGGCGTTCGAGCACGCCGAACTGGATGATGGTCAGGCCGAGCATGATCACGAACAGTACCACCGACAGCGCGGCCGCGATGCCGTACTGCCCGTTGAAGTAGAACGCCCGGTAGATCAGGTACACGAGCACATTGGTGGATTCGACGGGGCCGCCACGCGTCATGATGTTGATCTGCGTGAACGTCTGCAGCGCGCCGAGCGTGCTGACGACGATCAGGAAGAAGATCGTCGGCGAAATGAGCGGCACCGTGATATACCGGAACTGCGCCCAGAAGCTGGCGCCGTCGATGCGCGCGCTCTCATACAGCTCCTGTGAAATGCCCTGCAGGGCGGCCAGGAAGATCGTCGTGTTGAAGCCCAGCGACAGCCAGATCGACACCAGCGAGACGGACATCAGCGATGTCGTGTCGCTCGTCAGCCAGGCCACGCGCGGCAAGTTCAGAATATCGAGAATGAAGTTGAAGACGCCGATCGCCGGGTGAAACAGGAACAGAAAGATCAGCGAGGCCGTCGCGCCGGAAATGGCGATAGTGGATGAGAAGATCACGCGGAAGACGCTGATGCCGCGCAGGCTCAGGTTACCCAGCACGGCGAGAAACAGCGCCAGCGCCAGCGACCCCGGAACGACGTACAGCGCAAAAACCAGCGAAATGCGCAGGCTGTTGGCCAGGTCCTTGTCCGTGAAGATGCGCTGGTAGTTCTCCAGCCAGGTGCGCTCCACCGGCCGGCCGATGGCGTCGGTCAGGTAGGTGCTCAGGTCAATCGTCTTGACCAGCGGCATGAAGACAAACAAAAAGAAGATCACGAGCGATGGCGAGAGGAACAACATCGCCGTCAGAAAATTGCGTATGGAACGCATCTGCGCTCGCCGAATGGAAGCGGCGTCGCGTCGAATCAGGGGCTGGGTCGGAATAACAGTCTGCATCGTGGCCGGTGGCTCCGCCTAATGGGATTTGCACTCTCATTGTATGAGTAGTGGGAGCACCTGTCAATCACACCCCCCCCATGCAGCAATTCTCATTTTGGCTTTGGACGGGTACTTTCCAATGCCGGCTTGCTATGAACTGGCCCCCTGGTGCTTGTGACGCAAGCTGGCTCGACAAGAAAGCGGCGTTGCCCTCCCCCCGACCCCCTCCCAACGAAGTTGGGAGGGGGCGAGATCCTAAGGGGAGGTGCGCGGCGGCTGCGCCGCCGCGCCAATCCCCGTTAGCTTTTCCCCTTTCTCCTCCGCGCGCGCGGGGGAGAAAGGGGCCAGAGGATGAGAGGGCAACCTGGCGGCCGGCTCCAAAATGAGAATTGCTGCCCCCCATGAGGCGTCAGCAGATTGTGCGCCCACGACAGTAGATCCTTCACAAGATAGAAGCAGGTCGCTGACCAGCGGATCAGCGACCTGCTTCTGCGCGGATGTGGAGCGAGGCCGCCGGGGCACGTTGCACGCGCCCGGCCACCCCCATCTCTACCGGAGCGTGATGTAAATCCGCGCTCCTGCCGCCTCTACACAAACGCCAGCCGTCTGCCGTCCGCATCCATCGTCTCGGCCAGCGCACGCAGCCAGCGCACGGCGCCGACCGCGTCGTTGATGTCCATCGTTTCAACCGGCGAGTGCGAGTAGCGGCGGCAGATGCCAACGCCCGCGGTCGGGATGCCCTCGCGCGCCAGGTGGATCGACGCCGCGTCGGTGCTCGACTTGCCGATCACGGTGGCGCGCTGGTAGGCGACGCCGGCGCGGCGCGCGGCGGCGTCCATGATCGTCTTCATCGGCGCGCCCATGATATGCCCGCTGTTCGCCAGCAGCATTACCGGCCCGCGCCCGATGCCGGTCGGCATCTCGCGGTAGTAGTCCACGTCGGGCGTGTCACCGCTCATGAATGTGTCGACCACCACGGCGTAGTCCGGCGCAGCGTGCTCGGCGGCCACCTTCGCGCCGCGCAGACCGACCTCTTCCTGCACCGCAACCACGCCCACCAGCGTGCCATCGATCGCAACGCCCTTCAATTCGCGGAACAGTTGCAGCAGGATCGCGCACGAGACGCGGTTATCAATCGCCTTGCCGACCAGCCGGTCGGGGTTCGTCATCGTCTCCAGTTCGCTCAGCCAGACCCACGGCGATCCGATCTCGATGCCCATGGCGCGCGCCTCGTCAGCCGACGCCGCGCCAACGTCCACATACAGGTTGTCCATGACCTGCACCTTCGCGCGCTCGTCGGGCGACTGCAGATGCCCCGACTTCGCGCCGACGACGCCGAGGTGCCCGTTGACCCAGACCTTGCGGCTGATGATCAACGCGTCGAGCACGCCGCCCAGCCGGTCGATCTTGAGATAGCCGTCGGGCAGAATGCTCTTGATGACGCCGCCGATCTCATCGGAGTGCGCTTCCACTATCAGGCGCGGATGGTCGGCGCGCCCGCGCTTGATGGCGTAGAGATTGCCAAACGTGTCGATCTCCACCGCATCGGCCAACCCCGCAAACGCGTCGCGCAGGTAGCGCACCACGGGTTGCTCAAACCCCGGCGGCGCATGCAGTTTTGTCAGGTCTTTCAGGGTGCTGAACAGTTCTGCCTTCATGGCGTTCTCTCCTCGCTTATGGAAATATCAAATGCAACACCAAGACACGAAGACACAAAGAAGGCTCTCGCGAGAGATGTCCTTTGTGCCTTTGTGCCTTTGTATCTTGATGTTTAGCCGTCTTAGAAAGGGATCGTCCGGAGCCGCATTGGCCCCGGACGGGTTCGCCTGTTCCTACAGTGTCCGGAGCAAGCCGGCGATCAGCGCGGCGCGCTTCGGGAGCGCGGGCATGGTCACAAACTCGCTGGGCGAGTGCGCGCCATTGCCCACCGCGCCAAGCCCGTCCAGCGTCGGGATGCCGAGCGCGGCGGTGAAGTTGCCGTCGCTGCCGCCGCCCGTGCCCGTTTCGTCCAGCGCATAGCCGATCTGCGCCGCCAGTTCTTTCGCCACGGCGTAGCGCGACAGGATAGCCGGGGTGCGCTCCATCGGTGGGCGGTTCAGCGCGCCGCTGACGGCGAGCGTCGTGTCCGGCGTGACGGGCGACAGGCCGTTCATCGTCTGCGCAATGCGGTCCCACTCGGCCGTCGTCATCACGCGCACGTCGATCTGCGCGACCGCTTCGGCCGGCACGACATTGCTGCGCGTGCCGGCGTTCAGCACGCCGACGTTGACCGACGTGCCTTTCGCCGGGTTGTTGAGCGCATGGATGCGCAGCACCTGATGGGACATCTCCACGATCGCGCTCCGGCCTTTGTCCGGGTCGGCGCCGGCGTGCGCGGCGCGGCCCTTGATCGCCAGCCGGAAGCCGCCGATGCCCTTGCGCCACGTCTTGATCGCGCCGTGCGGGCCTACGCCCGGTTCCAGCACAAGCACCGTGTCGCTGCGGCGCGCCTCGTCCTCAATCAGCGCGCGGCTGGTGTGGCTGCCGGTCTCCTCGTCGCTCGTCACGACAAATACGACGCGGCGCGCGAGCGGCGCGGCCAGGTCGCGCAGCGCCTTGAGCGCGTAGAGCGCGATGACGATGCCGCCCTTCATGTCGAAGATGCCCGGACCGTATGCCAACTGGCCGTCTTCGTGGTACGGCATCTCCGCCAGCGTGCCGAGCGGGTACACGGTGTCGATATGCGTCAGAATCGTGAGTTGCGGCCCGGCCGCCTGCGCGTTGAACGTGACGCGCAGCTGGTTGCCCGCCTCGGCCTGCGGCAAGACCGCGACCTGCGCCTCCAGCGCGTCGAACTCGCCGGCCAGGAACTCCTGCGCGCGGTCGATCGCCGCTTTGTTGTCGGTCGGCGTCTCGTGCTCGACGAGCCGGCGCAGCGTGTGCATCAGCGCGCCCTGCTCGTTCTGCAGATGGGTATAGATATCGCGTAGTGTTGGCATTACGTAGGCGCCCGGCTTACTGACCGACCGTGATTGTGCCAAATTGCGCTTCTTTGCCATTCAACGTAACTGACAGGTCGTAAGCGCCGGCCTTTAGACCCTTGTCGTCGGTCAGAGACACACACTGCGAGCCGCTACCTTCCTTACTCCAGCGCTGGTCGGCCTTGCTGGCCCCCGCGATCGGATTGCTGTCCTTCTGCCATTCGTAGCCCCACGTCGCGCCGGTTTTCGGCATGCCGGTATAGGTGAAACACGCATAGACCGTCTTGCTGCCCACCGGGGCGTTGTCCACGCTGGCGCCGCTCGGCTTGCCCGTCGTGCTGGAAGGCGCAGTCAGATAGAACTTGATATCGCCAAACGCCGGCTTGCCGGCCGCCGCGGAGCTATCGCCCGTGGTCATGCCGCCGCCGAACAGGAAGACCGCTTCGGCCGCCGCAATCACAAAAAAGATGCAGCAGCACAGCGCAAAGAGCGCCGTGAGGCCGATCCACAGCATCGGCGGCGCGGGGCGCTGCGCTTCATACACCGGTTCGTCATTGTTTGGGTACAGGCTCATGGGTTTGTCCTCGAAAAAGTAAGATTGGGTCACGGCGCGACGGGGACGCTCAGGTGCGCTCCCATTCGGCCACGGCGGCCCGGATCAGCGCGCGAGCGCGCTCGTCCGGCACGGCGTCGATGCTGGTGTAGGTCTGGCCGTTCATGCGGAGCCGAATATCGGGGCCGTCGCCCGCAATCTCGATGTCCGTCATGCCAGGCTGTTCGCGCAGCATGCGCTGCAATATGTCGTTAATGCGGGCGAACATCCATTCCGGCGGCGCTTCGTGCCTGCCCGCCTTGTCTTTGGCCGGTCTGGGCGTTGCCGGAGCGGCGTAGCTTCGGGGACGCAGCATGCTCTCGCGCAGGCGCGTCAGGAAGGGGCGCTCGAAGTTCTCATCGAAATCAAGCGGCGCGGGAAGCGACTCAGCAACCAATGCGCCTGGTGCTGCCGCTTCCGCGGCCGAGACTGTCGGGGGCGTGCTAGACTTGCCCTCACTCGGCGGCGACGCCATCAGCGCCGAAAGCACCACGCGCATCGCGTTACGCAGCGGCTCGTCGCCGATCTCGCTCACGCGGTCCACGCGCCGCCCGCTGATCCACACGATAAGCTGGCCGTCCGCGCCATCGCGCTCAATGCGCAGCAGTTCACCCGGCGGCGCGGCCGCAACGAACGGCGCAGTCGCTGCGGGCGCGCCGGACGCCGTGAACGCAACCGGCTCAGTCTCAAGTTCGACCGCATCACGCAGGGCGCCGCCTTTGAAAAACAGTCGCCATGCCGCCCACAACCCGACGAGAAGGGCCAGAATGGCCAGGGACGCGATAATGAAGACCGGCAGAACGTCCGACATTAGCGCTGGCACCCGGGACAGTAGTGCGCGCTGCGTTGTGCGATCACCGTGTGCGCAATGCGCGTGCCGCAGCGCGGGCAGGTCTTCTGCTCGCGGCGCGGATCATGGTAGACGACGAACTCGTCCTGCATCTTGCCGCGCTTGCCGGACGGATCGCGGAAGCGGCCGTCATGCAGCGTCGAGCCGCCCAGTCGGATACCCTTGCGCAGCACGAACTGAATCGCGGCGTGCAGCCGCTCCGCCTCGGCGGCGGTCAGGTCCCGGGCCGGCCGCCGCGGGTCGATGGCCGCATGGTGCAGCGCCTCGTCGGCATAGATGTTGCCCAGCCCGGCGATGCGGCCTTGATCGAGCAGGAACGGCTTGATCGGCGTCGGGCGGCCGCTCAGAATGCCGGCCAGCGCGCGCGGCGTGAACTGGCGCGCCAACGGCTCCGGGCCCAGGTGCGACAGGCGCGCATCGGGATCGGCGGTCAGCGCCAGTCGCCCGAATTTGCGCGTATCGCTGAACCAGAGCGCGCGGCCATCGTCGAGCACGAAACGGGCGCGCGCATAACCGTCGGGCCGGTCGGCGGCGGCATGCAAGCTAAAATCGCCGGTCATGCGCAGGTGCGCCACCAGTGTTGCGCCGCCGGAGAGGCGGAACAGCAGGTATTTGGCGCGCCGGTCGATGGCGGTGACCGTCTGGCCGCGCATGCGGCGGCAAAAGACAGCCGGCGGCAATGACTCAATGGTGCGCGGCCAGTATACATCGGCGCGCGTGATAATGCGGCCGACCAGTTCCGGCCGCAGGCGGCGCACAACGGTCTCGACCTCGGGAAGCTCAGGCATACTCAGAATCCCATTTTACCCGCGTTTCGGCAATCCAGAAACCCGCGTTCCAGCAATTCTCAATTTGGCTTTGGCCGGGTACGTTCCAATGTCGGCTTGTCATGCGCTGGAGTTCAGGTGCTTATCACGCAAGCCAATTCGACGAATAATGAGTGCTTCCCTCCCCCCGACCCCCTCCCAACTTCGTTGGGAGGGGGAGAGATTCTAAGGGGAGGTGCGTGGCGGCTGCGCCGCCGCGCACCTCCCCGTTAGGTTTTCCCCTGCTCCCCCGCGCGCGGGGGAGCAGGGGATGAGGGGACAACCTGGGGGCCAGACTTCAAAATGAGAATTGCTACCCGCGTTCCTGCGCACAAACAAAAAGGGGCTGCCAACCCGCGGCAGCCCTCTCGCGTTGCTCGCATGTATGGTTTGTTAGTACTGGATGACCGAGTGAATATCGTAGCCCGGCAGGCGCTCGCGGCCGCTCAGAAACTTCAATTCGATCAGAAATGCCAGCCCGACCACCTGCCCGCCGAGCCGCTCGATCAGGTTCACGGTAGCGCGCGCCGATCCGCCCGTAGCGATCAGGTCGTCGACGATCAACACGCGCTGTCCCTTGGCGAGCGCATCGATGTGCATCTCCAGCGTCTCCGCGCCGTATTCCAGCGTGTACGACTCATTGATCTTCTGCGCGGGCAGCTTGCCGAGTTTGCGCACCGGCACGAAGCCTGCCTTCAACTGATAGGCCGCCGGAGCGCCAAAAATGAAGCCGCGCGACTCGACCGCCGCAACCAGCTCAACTTGCCTGGCGGCGAACGGCGCGACCAGATCCATGATCGCCTGGTTAAACGCCGGTCCTTCCTTTAACAGCGTGGTGACATCCTTGAATTGAATACCTTTGACCGGAAAGTCGGGAATATTGCGCACGAGCGAGGCCAAATCCATTACAGGCTCCTTCAAGCGGCAGAGATAGGCACATCAAACCGACGATATTATACCGTTGCGCGGCGGCGCGCGCCAATTGCGCGGCAGCGCGGCAGCAATTCTCAATTTGGCTTTGGCCGGGTACGTTCCAATGTCGGCTTGTCATGCGCTGGAGTTCAGGTGCTTATCACGCAAGCCAATTCGACGAATAATGCGTGCTTCCCTCCCCCCGGCCCCCTCCCAACTTCGTTGGGAGGGGGAGAGATTCTAAGGGGAGGTGCGTGGCGGCTGCGCCGCCGCGCACCTCCCCGTTAGTTTTTCCCCTGCTCCCCCGCGCGCAGGGGATGAGGGGGCAACCTGGTGGCCAGACTTCAAAATGAGAATTGCTGGCAGCGCGGCTGGTACGCGGACTTTCCCGCAGTGAAAAGCACTCCCGTCGAAGCGCGGGCGCTGAGCTTGTCGAAGCGCATCAGCCGACTGGCCGCGTCATTCGACGAGCTGTTCAGAAACTTCGCTGCATTCGGCACCAAAGCGTCACCGGTTGTCGCTCCGGCGAAAGCCGGGGCCCAGGGGCAGCAGCGCTGGATGCCGGCTTTCGCCGGCATGACGGGTTGGCAGTCCGGCGTACCAGTTTCTGTCCGCACGCACGTCGCCGCGGCGACCTAGACTTCTCAGAGAGCGATCGCGTTGGGATGTCACGCAACTATGGAGAAGCCCTGCAAGAGGACGCAGCGCGCCGTTACCACGCCGTCAAGCCGCGCGCCGGCGCCAACCAGTTCGTGCACCGGCGCGGTGTTGGCAACCGCTTAGTCGTGCATTACTTGATGCACGCGTATCCGGTGATGGCGATCCAGCCGGCCGGTGTGTAGCCCGTATTGCCCTTGTTGTCGGTTGCGCCAATGTAATACTGTAGCCAGCCGTTGCTGCCGCCGAGGTAGTACGCGGAATCCGACGCGTCGATCGTGCCGCCCCACCATGAGCGCGGGGGGCTGCCCGGCAGATTCACGAGAAAGAATTGCATCGGCGTGCTGGCCAGCGGCGAAGCCGCGCTGCTGGCGCCGGAACGCCAGTACGCCGAGTACGCCGTCACCGACGACAGCGTCGATGCATCGCTCACGTTGGCGGTGATGGTGACGTTGCCGCTGCCGCCGCAGGAATACGTCAGCGCTGTCGGGGAAACAGCCATGTTGGTGATCGTTGGCGGTGCGTGGTCGAGCGTCGGCGTGACGGTGGGCGTGCGGGTCGGTGTATCGGTTGCGTGCGGCGTGTTGGTGCGCGTATGCGTCGGCGGGCGGGTCAGCGTCGGCGTCACCGTCGGGATGATCCGGGGTGCGGTGGTGCTCGTCGGCACCCGTGTCGGCGTGTCAGTGCCGGGCGGCGTCGCCATCCGCGTGTGTGTGTCGGCGGGCTCCGGGGTGCGCCTCGGCAGCGGTGTATCGACGGGATCCCGCACGGTCGGTTCCGTGGCGGTCGGCGCCGGGGGCATGCGGGTGTCCGCCGGCGTCGCGGCCCGCGTGGACAGCGCGATGCGGGTGGGCGTCGCCGGCGACGAGCCGATCTGCGAACTAAATATTGCGCAGAGCATGCATAAGAGGCAGCCAAATACGGCCGCCGTGATACCAATGAGAGTGCGACGATTGGTGGCCATGCTCGGAATTATAGCACTTTGTCGAGCGCGGATGCACAACTGGGGTGCCCGTCGAGGTCTTGCGCCAGTGGCCCCGGAACGCGGTTTTCAGCATCAGCGGATCACGTATCCGGTCGCCGCGCTCGTCGCGCTCGTGTAGAGGCGAGCAGGCTTCGGCTTCGACAGGCTCAGCCGGCGTCCTCATGCCGCGTCTGCCTTGAGCGCGGGGAGCGAGCGCACAGACCGCGCCCGTACGGGCTTGTGCCTCGCACACTCCGCGGCGGCGCGCGACTTGTCACGTATTCAGTTTGCCGCTAATATATCATCATCTGCTGATGTGATAATATGATGAAATGAGGATTGCGCCATGCTCGTGACTGCCCGGACGCAAGCGGCGGGGCTGAAAGCCAAGCTGTTTCGCGGGTTCGCCGACCCATCGCGCTTGTCGATACTGGATGCGCTGCGCGATGGCCCGCTGACGGTCGGCGAGATCGTGGAGGCGACGCGCCTCAGCCAGTCGAATGTCTCCAATCACCTGAGCTGCCTGCGCGACTGCGGGCTGGTTGCCGCGTCGCCGGAGGGACGGTTCGTGCGCTACGCCTTGAGCGACAAGCGCGTCGGCCGCCTGCTGAACCTGGCCGACGAACTGCTGGCCGACGTCGCCAAGGGCATCTACCAGTGCACGCGCTATAACCCTAATGAGCGGAGCTAAGCGATGGCCAGTTTGCAGACACTTGAAGTGCCCGTGCGCGGCATGGACTGCCACGACTGCACCCAGCATGTCCAGCATGCGATTGCCGCCCTGCCCGGTGTATCGTCAGTGAATGTGCTGCTGTCTTCCGAAAAAGCGGTCATTGAGCTGGACCCGCAGCAGGTCGACTTGCCGGCCATTCGCCGGGCGGTGGCCGGCGCAGGCTACTCTGTGCCCGACGCCGTGCCGGCCGCCGCGGTGAAACCCGCGCTGGCGGATTTCACGCGGCCGGTGCTCACTCTGTTCGGCATCGTCTTCATGGCGGTGCTGTTCATCGTGGTTGTGGGCGAGTGGTTTGGCCTGTTCGAGGCGCTCACGGCGCGCGTGCCGTGGCCGGTCGGCCTGGCGGTGGTGCTCGTCTTCGGGTACCCGGTGTTTCGCAACGTCGTGCAGGCGACGCTCCGGCGGCAGGTCATCGCCCACACGCTCATGAGCGTCGGCGTGCTGGCCGCGCTGGTCGTCGGGCAGTGGGCCACGGCCGCCGTCGTCGTATTTTTCATGCGCGTCGGCGATTATGCCGAGCGGTTCACGACCGAGCGCGCCCGGCGCGCCATCAAGGATTTGACGGCGCTTGCACCGCAGACGGCGCGTGTCGAGCGCGGCGGCGCCGAAGTCGATGTGCCGGTGGGGGAGGTGCGCGCCGGCGAGATCGTCGTCGTGCGGCCCGGCGAGCAGATTCCGGTGGATGGCGAGGTCGTCGGCGGCCAGGCGACGGTCGACCAGGCGACCATCACCGGCGAGTCGATGCCGGTCGAAGCCGGGCCAGGCTCAAAGGTCTACGCGGCGACGTTTGCGCGGCTGGGCAGCCTGCGGGTACGCGCTACCCATATCGGCGCGGATACGACGTTCGGGCGCGTGATCAAGCTCGTCGAAGAGGCCGAAACACACCGCGCCAGCGTGCAGCGAATCGCTGACAAGTTCTCGGCGATCTACCTGCCGGTGGTCGCCAGCGTCGCGGCCCTGACGCTGCTGCTGCGGCAGGACCCGCTGGCAACCGCCGCGGTGCTGGTCGTCGCCTGCTCGTGCTCGTTTGCGCTGGCGACGCCGATAGCCATGCTGGCCTCGGTCGGCGCCGGCGCCAAACGCGGCCTGCTGATCAAGGGCGGTCGCTACCTGGAGATCCTGGCGCGCGCCGATGTGCTGCTGCTCGACAAGACCGGCACGCTGACGCTCGGCAAGCCGCAAATCACCGACATCGTCGCGCTGGACGGCACCGGCGAAACGGAACTGCTGACGCTGGCGGCATCGGCGGAGCGTTACTCCGAACACCCGCTGGCGCAGGCGGTGCGCGAAGCGGCGCACGAGCGGGGACTGGCACTGCATGAGCCCCGCGACTTTCAGGCACTGCCAGGGCTGGGTGTGCGCGCACAGATCGATGGCGTGGCCGTGACGGTTGGCAGCCGCCGGGCAATGGGCGCGCCGATCCCATTGGACAAGGCGGACGAGTTGGAAGCGCAGGGCAAGACGCTGCTAATCGTTTCGCGAAACGGGACGGTGGCCGGCATCCTGGCTGCGACCGACACGCTGCGACCGGAAGTGCCCGGTGCGCTGGAGCAGGTGCGCGCGCTCGGCATCAAACAGATTGAACTGCTGACCGGCGACAACGAGCGCACGGCGGCCGCGCTGGCCGGTCAACTACACGTATCGTATCGCGCCAATCTGCTGCCGGAGCACAAGATCGCGATCGTGAAAGAGTATCAAGCCAAAGGCCGCGTCGTCGTGATGATCGGCGACGGTGTGAACGATGCGCCGGCGCTGGCCCAGGCGGACGTCGGTATCGCCATGGGCGCGGCGGGCAGCGACGTGGCGCTGGAGGCGGCGCGGGTGGCGCTGATGCGCGAGGACTGGATGCTGGTGCCGCAGGTGCTGCGGATTGCGCAACGCACGATGCGGGTGGTGAAGATGAACATCGCGTTCACGGCAGTCTATAATCTGGTCGGCCTCTCGCTGGCCGCATTTGGCTTCCTGCCGCCGATCTTCGCCGCGGCCGCGCAGTCACTGCCGGATATCGGCATCCTGGCCAATTCGTCGCGGTTGTTGCGGCAGAAGTAGAGGGTAGCCTCTGCCGGCGGCGTTCTTGACGCGTATGATGCCTGAACGGAGGCTATATTGTACTGCGCGCTTTTGCCGAATGACAAAAGTGGCACACTCGACCGTGTCACTGCAAGACAGCCGGTATCATTATGTCAACGGCTGATCATTGCGGCAGATTCTCGATCGGCACCGGCTCGATCGGGTCGGCCGGCGTAAAGCCGAACACTTTCGCGTAGAAGTAGAACTCGGCGTCGAGCGCGCGCTTGATGTTCTTCGCCTGGCGGAAGCCGTGCTGCTCGCCCTCGAACGGCACGTAGGCGACCGGCAATCCCTTGCGCTTGACCGCCTCGAACATGATCTCCGCCTGGTTGGGCGGCACGACCTTGTCCTCCAGCCCCTGCAGGAGGATCAGCGGCACGTGCAGGCGGTCGGTGTGGTAGATCGGCGAGCGTGCGAGGTAGAGGTCGCGCCGCGCCGGGTACGGCCCGATCATGCTGTCGAGGTAGCGCGACTCGAATTTGTGCGTGTCGCGCGCCAACGCCTCCAGGTCGCTCACGCCGTAGTGGCTGGCGCCGGCCTTGAACTGCGTGCGGAAGGTCAGCACGGCCAGCGTGGTGAAGCCGCCCGCGCTGCCGCCGGCAATGCAGAGTCGGTTGCTGTCGGCCAGGCCGTGCTCCACGCAGTAGCGCGCCGCGTGCACCACGTCATCCACGTCCACGATGCCCCACTGCCCGTTCAGACGGCGGCGGTAGGCCGTGCCGTAGCCGGTGCTGCCGCCGTAGTTCACATCGAGCACCGCGAAGCCGCGGCTGGTCCAATACTGCGTGCCGAGGCTCAGCGTCGTAGAGGTTGAGCCGGTCGGCCCGCCGTGCGCCTTGACGTGTAGCGGCGGCAACTCGCCGGCGGGCGCGCTGAAGTCGCGGTTGTGCGGCGGGTAGTAGAACGCGTGCGCCGTCAGCCCGTTGGCCGTCGGGAACTCGATCGCGCGCGGCGTCGACACATACCCCGGATCGGGCGTGACGCTCATTGCGCGCCGGATGACTTCGTGCTTCCCGCTGGTCAGATCGAGCAGCACCAGCGAGTACGGCTCGGCCGGCGCGCCGCCGATGAAGACGACCTGCCCGTTGGCGGCGTGCACGTGCGAGATGTCGGTGTACGGCGTCGCGACCGGGGTCAACTGCCCACTCGCCGTGTCGAGCAGCGCGAGCCGCGCCTCGCCGTTGACCACGTAAGCGCAAATCAACTGCTGCGCGGAGAGTACGGCGTAGGCCGAGATGCCGAACGCCCACTGCGGGCGGCCGAACTCGGCTTCCATCGGGCAGATGGCGTCGGTGTAATCGTCGCGCCAGCGATTCATATTCCACCAGCCGGTGCGGTCCGAGACGAAATAGAGCGTGCCATCGGGCGCCCACTCCGGCTGAAAGATCGACTCGCTGATGCCGCCGGCGATCCGGCGGGCGTTCTGTGGCGCGCCCGCGTCGTCAAGATCGGCCAGCCACAACTCGCAGCCGTCCCACGGCATGTTGGGATGGTTCCAGCACAGCCACGCGAGCCGCGCGCCGTTGGCGCTCAGGCGCGGCGTCGAGAAGAAGTCGAAGCCGGAAGCGAGCACGGTGCCGCCGCGCTCGTCGCCCTCGCTATCGATCGCCGCCAACGTGTTGACCGCCTCGCCGGGGCCGGTGTGGTCCTCGCGCACGGCGATGATACGGTGGCGGCGGCGATCCATGACGCCGTCGGCATAGCGCAGATCGACGGCGGGCGAGAGCGGCAGCGGCGCAGCGCCGGCATCTTGCCGGTAGAGGCGCTGGTCGGCGAAGTTCGCAAAGAAGAGCGTGCCGCCGTCCACCACAAATGCCGCGCCACCGTATTCGTGCGCGCGGGTGCGCGCGTTATAGGGCGCCGGATTAATGTCCGTGATCGTGCCGTCCGGCGCGCGGCGCGCCACGACGAGCCGGCCCTGCTCCCAGGGCCGCGACTCCGACCAGGTCACCGTGCCGCCGTCGAGCGACACGTCGCCGAAGCGGATCGTCGCGGCAGCGATCAGGTCGGACGTAATCGGCGATTTCCACGAGCCGTACGGTGCAATTGCAGATGTACTCACGGGCATGCTCCTCGATCAAACGTGCCGTTGAAAACCAGAAGGCGCAGAGCCCCGCGTGATGCGGCGGCCCTACGCCTCCAGATTACCACAAACCGGGGCGCCGCCGCAACTACCAGCAATTC
>JACRMK010000042.1 GCA_016235055.1 Chloroflexota bacterium
CAACTTCGTTGGGAGGGGGCCGGGGGGAGGGCAGCATTACTTGCTCGTCGTATCGGTTTGCGTGACAAGCACCTGAGCACCAGCGCTTGACAAGCCGCAATTGGAAAGTACCCGTACAAAGGCAAATTGAGAATTGCTGCTCATGGTATTGACCGGGGGAGTCAACGGTACTATCATTTGAGTAGCCGCAACAGGTAACAAGCCATAATCGCACGGACTCATCCAGCACTTGCAAGGAGGATGAGCAGATGGTGTTCACGACCGACCGACCAGACCGGGCAAACGCCGGGTCAAGAGAGTCGGCCGTTTTGTTTTCCCGATGCCGGGCATCCCTGCGGCGATGTCCGGCCGCGATGGCTGGAGGCGCAAGCCAGGATGCTCCGTACTGGTTTAGTCCGAAGGCATTGATCACAGGGTTCCGGACTGCGGCATGATCCGTAACCTGCCAGTCGACATTCAGCGCCGAAACGCAGTTGAATCGCGCGCCGGTTGTTTTGCCGCGCGAGCGAGAATCGCTAACCGTCCGTCGTTCTGCGGCATTTGCGATCTGGCGATTGGAGGATACCGTGAAACAGCAGCCTGATGCCAGCCGTGCATGCGGCCGTATGCTTAAGTGCCCTTCCGCGCGGATGGGACTCGCGCTCTTCATTGCGCTCGTGTTGCTGACCGGATGTTGGGACCCTTTCGGGGGTGGCTTTCAAGAGTCGATTGACAAAGCTGTAAATGAGATCGAAAAGACAAGGCAGACCATCGACAAGGAATCAACCAACTGGCGCGGCGAGTTGCCGAAACTGGCGAACGCGCTGCAGGGCATCGAGAGCCAGGCCGCAAGTGACGCCCGATCGGCGATCGCGGACACGACCAACCAGGTTCAGGACATGGCGACGCAGTCCATGCAGATGAGCGACGCCAAAGCCCAGTCGCTCATCAGCCAGGCCGGCGTGGAGTTTCGCTGCAATGCGGGCTTCGTCCGGCAGGGCGTGCTGGATCAACTGAGGACCATTGTGGATGACCTGAAGTTCTACGCGCAGAACCGGAAGCACCAAGGCGACAAATCCATCCACGCGGTATGCTGGATCAACCCCACGGCGCTGGCGCTGGTTCCGAGCGGCGCCGCCTGGGTGCTCAACACGAGCAACATGCCCGAAAAGAACATCGTGATGGTGTTCGGCTACAACTTCCGTCCCGACGCCCTGCCCAGCCTCGATCTGCAGGATGGCACCGGCCGGAAGCTGCGCGGCGCGAACCTGCGCGCCGCGTACGTGACGCGCTACCAGATCAACCTCGACTTCTCGACCGAGAAGTTCGAGGGCGTCGCGCCGGGCGCCCGCATGGTCTTCAACTGGCCCGACAAGGCCGACCCCAATACGCTCAACCTGACGCTCAACCCGCCCGGCAAGCTTAGACTGAGCAACCCGGTGTTCACACCGCAGTCTCCGACAGCCTCGAAAGAGGCCGTGACGCTCAGAGTAACCGTTAAGAATGAAGGCGGCTCCCGCAGCGGCAATTTCGTCGTCACGTGGAAGCCGGACCCGAGCGATAACAACGTGGTGTCCACCAGCCAGACGCCGCTCGAATCCGGTGAAGCCCGGGTCGTGTCTTTTGCGGGCTATACATATCGGCGCGATGGCTCGATTCAATCGGTCATCTCGCTGAGCAACGGTGACGACACGCTCAGCGCCTCCGTGAGCGTTGCCAAGGCACCACCGGCGCAGCAGGATGTGATTTGCCAGGGGCCGTTTGGCGGCACCGGCGGCCGCGAGTTCAGTGATAAGGACCAGGTGCCTGCTGGCGTCCGTATAACCGGCGTCAACGTGCGCCACGGCTCGCGCATTGACGCGATCCAGGTGGTGCTTTCCTCCGGGACGTTGCCAGCCCATGGCGCCGGTGGCGGAGGTTTCACGAACTTCTCGCTTGCCGCCAATGAATACATCACCGGTATTGAGGGCCGTACCGGTACCCGGGTGGACTCGCTGAGAATACGCACCAATACTGGCCGGACGTCAGTCTGGTTCGGCGGAAGCGGCGGAAGCCTTCCATACTCTCTTGTCGCTCCGGCCGGATACGAAATATTTGCGTTCTTTGGCCGCTCTGGTGAGGAGGTTGACGCCATCGGCGCGTGCATGCGGCGTCGGTAAGATGATCGGCTGACAAGATGACAAGATGACACGGTGACAAGGTGACAAGATGACAGGATGACAGGATGACCGCGTCACGCGTCGCTCCGGTGTTGGTTGGAACGACAGCCACCGCATCCGTCATCCGCTCGACATCCGTTGACCGTCCGTTTGTCCGTTGGTCGTCCGTTGTCGGACTTGCGCCACTCCCCGCGCTCGTGTATCCTCGATTGCATTACACACATTCCGTCTGATGGAGTTGCTACCATGAATGACCAACGCCTGGCGCGCACGCGCCGCCAACTGGCCGCCAAGGGCATCGACGCGCTCGCGCTCGTGCCCGGCCCGAACATGATCTACCTCGCCGGCCTGTCGCTGCACCTGAGCGAGCGCCCGTCGGTGCTTATCGTGCGAACTGATGGCGGCATGGGCATCATCGCGCCGTCGCTCGAAGCGCCGCGCGTCGCGCAGACGCTCGGCCCCGCCGTGCAGGTCTTCGCCTGGGCCGACGAGGAGGGGCACGAGGGCGCGTTCGCCAAAGCGTGCGCCGCCATGGGCCTCGCCAACAGTACGCTCGCCATTGAGTATCTCCAGATGCGCGCCATCGAGGTCAAGGCGTTCGAGTCGCACGCGCCCGGCGTCAAACTCGTTGCGCTTGAGCAGAAGTTCCCGGCCTTCCGGGCGATCAAGGACGCCGACGAGATCGCCGCGACCAAACGCGCCGTGGCGATCATGGAAACCGCCCTGCACAAGGCGATGCAGGCGATCAAGCCGGGCGTGACCGAGCGCGAGATCGCGGCGGTCTACCGCGCCGCGGCGGCCGAGGCCGGCAGCGAGGGGATGCCGTTCAGCCCGATCGTCGCCTCCGGCCCCAACGCCGCTAACCCGCATTCCGTCGTCAGCGACCGGCAAATCCAGCCGGGCGACCTGGTCATCATCGACTGTGGCACGTTGTACGGCGGGTACGTGGCCGACATCACGCGCACCTTCGCCGTCGGGGCGATCAGCGCCGAGGCCGAGCGCATCTACAACACCGTGCTGGAGGCGAACCGCGCCGGGGTGCGCCGCGCAGCGCCCGATGTGGCCTGCGGCGACGTGGATCGCGCCGCGCGCGACGTGATTGCCAAAGCCGGCTATGGCCCGTACTTCATCCACCGCACCGGGCATGGCCTCGGCATGGAGACGCACGAGCCGCCGTACATGGTCGGCGGCAACCCGATGCCGCTGGAAGCGGGCATGATCTTCACCGTCGAGCCGGGCATCTACATCGAAGGCCAGGTCGGCGTGCGAATCGAGGACGACGTCGTCTGCACCGAAAACGGCGTCGAGGTGCTGACGACGTTCGAGCGGGGGCTGATTCGCCTGTGAGGCACTATCGCGCGCGCCGCATCGCGGCTCTGACGGCGGCGGCAGTGGCGCTGGCGGCGCTCCTCGCGGTCGTCGTACCGGCGCGGGCCGTGTCTGACCCGCAGGCCAAGCTACAACCGGCGCTGTTCGAGGCGCTGGCACAGGGCGATGCGCCGATGCTCGTCTACTTCGGCGGCACGGCTGACCTGTCGGCGGCATATGGCATAGCGGACAAGACCACCCGACGCCGCTACGTCTACGACCGCCTCCGTGAACAGGCCGCCCGCAGCCAGGCCGCCGCGCGCGGGCTGGCCGAGCGGGCAGGCGCACCGGTTCGCCCCCACTACCTGTTGAACATGATCGAGGTCAGCGGCGACGCGGCGCTGGCGCAGGCGCTGGCCGCGCTACCGGAGGTGTCGCGCCTGGCACTGGATACCCCCGCGTCAGCCAACCTGCCCCTTCCACAGCCCGAAGCCGGTACCAACGCACCATCGGCGCCCGCCGGGATCGAGTGGGGCGTCAACCGCATCCATGCGCCGGACGTCTGGATTACGTATACTGTGCGCGGCGAGGGGATTGTGGTCGGCACGGCCGACACCGGCGTACAGTGGGATCACCCGGCGCTGATCGGCCATTATCGCGGCTGGAACGGCATTACGGCCACGCACACGCTCAACTGGCACGATGGGGTGCATGCGCCTGCCGGCGTCGGCGCCTGTTCCTCTGCGGACAATCTCGTGCCGTGCGACGGCTACGGGCATGGCACGCACGTCACCGGGATCATGGTCGGCGACGACGGCGCGGGCAACCAAGTCGGCGTCGCGCCGGGTGCGCAGTGGATCGGCTGCCGCAACATGGACAACAGCGGCAACGGCTCGATCGCTCGCTACACGGAGTGCTTCGAGTTCATGCTGGCACCGTTCCCGCCGGGCGGCAACCCGCTGACCGACGGGCACCCGGAATTGGCGGCCGATATCGTCAACAACTCGTGGACCTGCACACCCGGCGAAGGCTGCGACAGCCTGCACCTCAACGACCTGGAAGCGCCGATCCAGTCGCTCAACGCCGCCAGCATCTTGGTGGTGGCGGCGGCCAGCAACTACGGCTCGGCGTGCAGCACCGTCCGCGAGCCGATCGGCATGTACGCGGAGGCGTTTGCCGCCGGCGCGACCGACATTGGCGACAATATTGCCAGTTTCAGCAGCCGCGGACCGGTGACGGTGGACGGCAGCAACCGGATGAAACCGGATATCAGCGCGCCTGGGGTGAGCGTGCGCTCCACGTACCCGTATAGCGGCTACAACACGTTGTCGGGCACGTCGATGGCCAGCCCGCACGTCGCCGGGGCGGCGGCGCTGCTCTGGAGCGCGGTGCCTGCCCTGACTGGCAAGATTACCGAGACGATCGGCTATCTGGAGTCCACGGCGACGCCGCGAACTACAGCGCAGGGCTGCGGCGGCGACAGTCCCAGCGCCGTGCCGAATAACGTGTACGGGTACGGCATCGTCAACGCGTTGGCCGCGATCCAGTCGGCGGCCAGCCAGTACCCGACCCGCACATTGCGCTATTACATTCCGATATTCATGCAGCCGTAGGCGGATCGCGTTCCCCCACCCCAACCCTCCCCCGCGACGCACAACCAGCGTCGCAGGAGAGGGGGTCTGCTCCTTCCCCTGTTCGCTGTGGTTGCGAACGGGGGAAGGTATGCCCTATGCCGCACGCGTTGCGTGCAGGCGGGGCGTACGCCCCGCGGCATAGGGTGCGGATGGGGGTTCAGTGGTACCTTTTGGTGAGCCGTTTTCATCACCATACACTGTGAGGGTATTTGTTTACCGCGTCTGCCGACGCATATTCGTTGGTGTTGCCGCGTGTCCGGCCTGGTCGGCCGCTCGATGGCCGCATGCGCGATGCTGCTGGCACGACTCGTATTGAATTCTCACTTGAAGCATGCCGAGCGCGC